>JAJAYT010000100.1 GCA_026786085.1 Microcoleus sp. CAN_BIN18
AAAAACGCCGAAAAAGCCCCCTGAATCCGAAGCAAAGCTAGTCACAGAAGAACCAAAACCAGAAAAGCAGCCCAAGCCCAAAGCCACAAAAACTGGCCCGCAGGCTCAATCTATCCCAGAAGTAGTCAGCATACGCATGATATCCCGCATAGCGCTATTCTGCGGCGTACCGACAATCCTGGGAATTTCCACATTTTTTGTGAGTTATTTGATAGTCAGCAAAGGCTTGTTTGAATTGCCCAACACAGCAGTATTGCTAGTAAGCATGGGCTGTTTTGGTTTAGGCGTACTGGGATTAAGCTACGGAGTCCTCTCGGCTTCCTGGGATGAAGAAGCTTCAGGAAGCACTCTGGGGTGGGAAGAATTCAATACAAATTTTGGACGGATGCGAGAAGCGTGGCGCGCCGCTAAACCAAAAAGTTAGAAGTCTGAAGATTAAGATAAGACGGCGGTTGAAACCGCGCCTACACAAACAATGTCCGCCTCCGCGGACTAAGAGAGACGGCGGTTGAAACCGCCTCTTCAACCCCTCCCTCGCTCGGGTTTTGCCTGTATAGACGCGGTTTGAACCGCCCAGTCTTCTATAGCCCGATCGCCCTTACATCTATTTTTCGCATTCCATCCGTGTCATAATGCGTGTCTGAGCGCAACACAACAGAAAAAAATATGATTATTGTCATGAAAGCCGGCACTCCAGAAGCCGAGATAGATCGACTAGACGAAGAGCTCCGCACTAACTGGGGTTTGACACCAGAAAAAATCGTCGGGCGTTACAAAACCGTCATGGGTTTAGTCGGCGACACCGTTGAGCTCGAACCGATGCAACTGCGCGAAATGAGCACCTGGATTGAGGAAGTGTTACGCGTGGAAAAACCCTACAAACGCGCTTGTCTGGAATACCGCCAAGGTGAACCGAGCTCCGTAGCGGTTGCTACTCCATTAGGAACTGTGACGATCGGCTTAAATCACCCGATCGCAGTTGTAGCAGGCCCTTGCTCGGTCGAAAACGAAGAAATGATTGTTGAGACGGCAATGCGCGTCAAAGCTGCTGGCGCTCAATTTCTGCGCGGTGGAGCCTACAAACCGAGAACGTCTCCCTACGCTTTCCAAGGACACGGCGAGAGTGCTTTGGGACTGCTGGCGGCAGCGCGGGAAGCTAGCGGCTTGGGAATTATTACCGAAGTTATGGATGCGGCCGACTTAAGTGCGATCGTAGAAGTAGCCGACGTGGTTCAAGTCGGAGCCAGAAATATGCAGAATTTCTCGCTGTTGAAGAAAGTCGGAGCTCAAGACAAACCGATTTTGCTGAAGCGCGGCATTTCCGCCACGATTGAAGAATGGTTGATGGCAGCCGAGTATATCATGGCTGCGGGTAATCCCAACGTGATTTTGTGCGAGCGCGGAATTCGCGGCTATGACAGGCAGTATACGCGGAATACGCTGGATTTGTCGGCGGTTCCTGTGCTGCGTACCCTGACTCACTTACCGATTATGGTTGACCCCAGTCACGGGACTGGTTGGGCTCAGTTTGTACCTTCGATGGCGTTTGCGTCGATCGCCTCCGGTACAGATTCGCTGATGATAGAAGTGCACCCGAATCCGAAAAAAGCCTTGTCTGACGGGCCGCAATCGTTAACACCGGATCAGTTCGACAAGTTGATGGAAGAATTGGCTGTAATTGGTAAAGTCATGGGACGTTGGCCGCAACCTGTGCCAGTTTTGGTGTAGAAATCGCAGTGTAGGGGCGGTGCCCCCGTGCCCGCCCTCCGGGTTTCTCAATCAAAATGGAATCTGGTGTAAGTAGGCGATCGCCCAAAAAACCGTAGTATCTACAAGGTACTATGGTTTTTTTGCGTTTGGGATCTACTCATCGAATTAGCCAGCACTTCGATCTAAGATTGTATCAATTTGACTCTTTACTTGTTCAAGTTCCCGGCGTTTTTCAGCCAGCCAAACCTTTTCGGCCTCACATTCTGCTTGATTTTGCCGATCGCGCTTTTCTTCCTGTTCTAACAAATTCTCCCACAGCGCGATCGCTTTTGACATCGCATCGCTATTGGCGTTAGTGCGATCGTTAAATACTGTAATAATTCTTTCTTGTACCTTCTCAAAAATAGACTCTGCCGATTCCCCAAATTTCTCAAAGCCTAACTCGCAAACTTTTTCCTTAATCTGAGCTTTAACAGCGTCGCCATCTAAAAAACTCCAGCCCAAACCGCCACTAGCACCAGCGGCTAAGCCACCCAAAACAATTCCTATAAAACCAAGTCCTGTAAAAAATAGCAACGCAGCACCAACTGCTGCACCAATTCCTAAACCCCCAAAAAATCCACCATCCTCAATCTCGCCAATTGATGAAGCTATTCCGCTTCCACTGCTGCCAATTCCGCCTAAGCTACCTGCTGTTGCTAAGTTATTGAATTGAGCGACAAGGCTAGTGCTGAGTTGCTGGTCAAACTGTTGAAATTCTTGCCGTATTGCATCAATATCTTCACCGATTTGGCGGTCTAGCACTCCCATATTTTGTTTTAAAATAGACTGTACTTTTTGATTGCCCCAGTCATCAATTTCTTTGGTGATGTCTCGTACAAATTGATCGGCATAATCTTTAGTCAACTTGTCTTGACTCATAATGTGTCCGTGTTCGGAAGTCCAGCGATGACTTTTTGATCCCAAACGTTGTCCCAATTCTTCCACCCATTCATTCCAAGATTCAAGAGATTCTTCTAAAGACTGATCCCTCAATTCATTAGCTAACAATCTAATTTTAACCTCGCGACCGCTGACTTCCGCCATTTGTTCAAATATTTTCGGCTTATCTCCTTCAGAAACTGTCAATTTTCCCTCTAACATTTTCCGCCATTGATTCAATTCCTCACAACCAGTGTCAATAATTTGCTTAATTCCGGTGGCGGACTGCCTAAGTGCGATTGCGCCCCGTTCAACTGTCAAAAACTTCTCAACCGAATCTGTAAAATCCTGAAAAGATTTTAGATAATCATCATTTTCATTGCCTTCTAAAATCGCTTCCAATGCAGATTGAGCAGAAATAAAATGAATCCGGTGTTCACCAGCAATCAAATTTTGACTCTTAACAATCGTTTCCACCCTTTTTCGTACCTGCTGGCGACTCTCTTCGCGCTTCAGCAAATCGAAAAAATTAACAACCATAAAAATATTACTCGCGCCTTCCTTATTACCATAATTTAGTTCTTTTTTCAAGTACAAAAGCAGTTCCCGCTCTTTCTCGGTTAAAGCATTTTGAGCATGAGTTAAGAAAATAACCGCATCAGTTGTTTTGAGAACCTGTTGGGTGACTAATGTGCGTTCGGCTTGTTCGTTCAACCCAGGAGAATCAATAATTTCTACCCCATTGCGGCACAACTCTAATTCGGGATGTTCAAAAACAATTTCGGCAATTTCCGACTTGGCAATTTCATCAGCATAAGAACCATAAGCCGCTTCTTCCGAAATCGAAGCTTTTTCTTGATATTGTGCAGGTGAAATTTCTTCCTCCCGTCCATCTTTGTAGCGACAAATAACCCGGCGCTGCGAACCATATTTCAAAATCGTCACATTTCCGCTACAAGGAATATCCCGCACTGGTTGGATTTCCTCGCCGAGTAAAGCATTGAGTAAAGTTGATTTGCCTTTACTAAACTCACCGACAACAGCAAGGCGAAAACATGGAGATTGCAATCTATGAGATACTTTGGTTATTTCTTCTGCTAAAGTAGGAGATAGCACGTTGCGATCGCTTCCATCTTGCAGAGTTAAACCTAATTTTCCACAAACAGCATTCAGTTGTTGCCGGTACTTCTGAAACTTTTTCAACTCCTGATAGGACGAAACTGATTTGTTTTGAGTTGTTTTGTGTTTCGGTTTTGCTGGTAAATGTCCGAT
>JAJAYT010000101.1 GCA_026786085.1 Microcoleus sp. CAN_BIN18
AAAACTCGATTGAGCGCTGCCATAATTGGCTGCCAATCTTGTTCGCGGTTGAGCGCCCCAAAAAATATGGTGACAGTATCTTCTGTTGGATAGATTCGCGGCGCAGGTAGGTAAGCTAATTGGTTGGGAAATACGGCAACATGGGGATTGTAGTGACGCAAAATTTTGGCTAGGGGTTCTGTTGTAGTTTGAACGCAGTGACAGCCGCGATAGCTGAGGTAATTGCTGTCTGCGTATTCGCGGCGACGGACGGGATTGTCGTCTATTTCAGCTACTATTAAATAGTCTTGTTGTATAAGTTCTTTGAGTTTGGGAATGTAGCCGGGATATTGCATGATTGTCCGTTGCCAGATGAAGACTTTTTCTTCTCCAGACAGCGGCGGAATTAATTCTGCTGTTTTGACTGCGGATACGGTGCGGATACCGGGAATTGTGGCGCTAAATGTGTCGGGTTCCAAAACTCGCACCCGATCGCACCCTGTAGGAGCCATAATAATGGTTTGGATCAGCAGTCTGCGCGGTGGTACGATCGATTTGGTCGATCGCACGATATAATGTTCAGCACCAGTTTCCGTAGCAAAAGTGCTGGATGTGAGCTCTAAAGCCTTTACCATTGGATGCAGCAACTGCTGGAAGTGGACAAAAGTTTCAGTTTTGTGCCCCTTCCCTTGCAATTCGTAAACCTGCAATCCGGCTTGAGCAAATAATGATTTAATAATTTCTAGGGTAAACCAGTGCTGCATCTTGCCGTCGGGATTTTCCCAATGTCCCCGTAGCAGGTTGACAATTCTGCGCCAATATTGAGCGTTGGGAATGCTCGCGAATATTTGCCCATCCGTGTTGAGCAAAGCACTGTACTGTTCTAATATCTGCCAGGGATTTTTGAGATAGGGGAGCAAGTCACCGAAAATCAAGCAATCGACGCTTCCTGCGGCAATGTCGAGACTTTCAACGGCAATTTCTTCAATATCGGCTACCACCACCCAGTCTAGCCGATCGACCGCAATTTGGGCTTTTTGTCGATCGCACTCAATGCCAATATACTGACAATGGGGATTGATCAGCTTGTACTCTTGGCCCGTCGAGCCCGTACCGCAGCCTATTTCGACAATGACTTTAGCATCCGGCGGTAGCAGCTTCAAGAGGTCGTGGTTGACGCGATCGATCACTTTATCTAAAATTCCTGATTAGTTTATCGTAATATAGATTTGCCACCCATGCCGACAACCAGCCAGCCGAAGGTTAGCATTGCGATGCCAGTATACAATGGCGATCGGCACATTTGTCAAGGACTAAATTTTCAGTGACCAACTATTTCCCTATCTCTCTTCTCTGACTCTGCGTTCTCTGCGTCCTCTGCGGTTCATTTAAATCTTCTTCACCAATCCTGCAAGGATTGCTATATGTTAGCAAATATTGAGCAAAATTATAATCTCCTCTTAACCCCCTATCTCCCTTAGCCGAATTAACACGATCAATGAATTCGGCTTTTTGCCCACAAATCAACACAACACTTTGCTCAGTATATTAGAAACTATGAACCATAATCTAGGAATAAACATCGCCGGCTACATCAACAGCGAATTTGGCATAGGAGAAGGTGTTCGAGCCAACATCCGAGCCGCATCAGCCGTCGGCATTCCCTTTGTTATCAACAATTTTACCCGCAGTCCCCACCGCAAACAAGACACCACATATCAAAATTTTAGCGATGATAATCCCCATCCCGTAAACTTAATTCAAGTCAACGCTGATGAAGTTGCAACCTTTATCAAACATACAGGTTCCAGCTATTTTGAAAACAAATACAATATCGGCTTTTGGGCCTGGGAACTTCCCGCATTTCCCCCCGCATGGCAGCCAGCATTTAATCACTTTCACGAAATTTGGACTTACAGCAACCATTGCGCCGAGGCAATTTCCGCAGTCTCGCCAATTCCGGTAATTAAAATCATGCCAAGTATTTCTCTAGCTCAATCTGCTCTTGAGAGAAAAGCACTGAATTTGCCTAAAGACAAATTTATTTTCCTATTTGTATTCGACTTTTCCAGTCGCATCGAACGCAAAAATCCTTTGGCGGCAATTCAAGCATTTAAACAAGCTTTCGGCCAAGATGACAGCGTATTATTGATTGTCAAATCTTCCAACTCAAAGAATTTTCCAGAAGCTCAAGCATCCTTAAACTCAGCCATAGCAAATTGTGCAAATATCAAACATCTAGACGGGTATTTGTCCAAAGAAAAAATCAACGGCTTGCTCTACAATTGCGACTGTTATGTATCGCTGCACCGCTGCGAAGGATTTGGGCTAACAATGGCTGAGGCGATGTTTTATGGCAAACCCGTAATTGCCACCGGTTATTCATCAAATACAGAATTTATGAATATTGGTAATAGCTTTTTAGTCAAATATAAATTAATCCCAATTGAGCAAGATTGCGGGCCTTACAAAAAAGGCAATGTTTGGGCCTCAGCGGATGTCGAACACGCTGCTAATTTGATGCGGTTCGTTTTTAATAATTCCCAGGAAGCTCAACAAATTGGAGCGATTGCTGCTGAGGAAATTCAGACTTTACTCAACCCGCAAGTTACAGGTACTAAAATCAAAAAGCGTCTTGAATATATTGCCGAGATTACCGATAACTTTCAAAACTTGCCTCTGTCAGGAATAGCTAGAATGAAGTCTGCTAAAATGAGCCCAGACTTGGATCAATATTCCTTGTCATTGCGAGGAATCAAGCAATCTTATCCCCAAACTGACTTGCATAAAGATTCCTTGTCATTGCGAGGAACGAAGCAATCTCATCCCCAAGTTGATTTGCATAAAGATTCCTTGTCATTGCGAGGAACGAAGCAATCTCATCCCCAAGTTGATTTGCAATCATCACACCCCAAAAGTCAATCAAAAACAGAACTAAAAAACTGGCAGCCGAAGGTGAGCATTTGCATTCCGACATATAACGGAGAAGCATTTATTGAGGAAACAATCAAAAGTGCGATCGCCCAAACGTACTCTAACATAGAACTGATTATATCCGACGACGGCTCCACAGACCGCACAATTGCGATCGCCCAAACCTTCCAATCCCAAACAACCGCCGACTTCCGCATCATCCTCCACCGCAACTACGGCTTATCACAAAACTGGAACTTTTGTATCTCCCAAGCAACAGGTGAATACATTAAATTTCTGTTTCAAGACGACTTACTCGAACCAGAATGTATCGAGAAAATGGTCGCCCTCGCCCAACAAAATCCCGAAATAGGTATGGTTTTCTCCCCGCGGGCTATCACCATAGCGGAAGATGAATCTCATCCAATTTTGCGAAAAGCTTCCCAGTCAATTAAAGATTTGCACAAAAGCTGGTCGAATTTAAAATCAATTCAGCCCGGAAAAGAATTGCTAGCGGATACTAACTGCTTGAGCAACCCAATTAACAAAATTGGTGAACCGAGTACCGTCTTAATTGCCACCCGAGTCTTTGCCGAAATAGGATTATTTGATTCAGGATTATCTCAGTATGTAGACTTAGATATGTGGTGGCGAATCATGGGGAATTATCACATCGGATTTGTAGACGAAAAACTGTCTTCGCTGAGGATTCATCCCGAACAACAAACTTGGAAAAACTTCGCTGCTGGGGAAAATCATAAAGATGTGGTCAGATTTTACAAGAAACTACTAAATAGTCCTGATTACAGTTTCCTGAATCAAGAAATTAAACAGACAATCCAGCAAAAATTGGCATCAAGAACCCAGCCGAGTTTATCTGACTTGTCAGCACTGATTGAACAGTACAAAAAATCGCCGTCTAACCAGTCTCTTCTCGCAAAATTACGCCAATACCGCCAACAAGTAGCTGAATATTGGCTAAATCTGCCAGCGGAAAAACTCGAAAGTGCTTACTCGCAAGAACCTGGTAAAGCTCATAAATTGCTACTATCTAGCGCCCTCAAATATGAAACATTAATTGAGTCAGAACAAAGTTTTGTCCAGCAGCTATCCTCGAAACTTGCTGAAGGAGGGGAAGTTGCCGATAAGATTCAATATGTTCTCGCAGCCATGCTGTACTGCGACGCTTATGAGTTGCCGCTAGAGTATCAAAATGCAGCAATTCCCCAGTGGTTTTTTGATGACTTTCTGAAATTCCTATTTCAGTCGCCGAGTTATTTTCAACAAAAGTGGGAAGTTGAAAGGTACTCTGCATATTTCCAGCAGTTAATCCAGTATGTCGCTGCTAATATTGCCACTTTCCCCGATTCGGACGTTTGGCGTTATTTAGCAGCATTTATTGCCCAGAATGTTAGCTTTCAAGCTTTGTACTTGAGCGAGGCGAATCTGCTGAATGTATTGAGTCAGCGAGCGGATATTCTGGAATTTCATTTGAAAAATATCGGGTGTCAAATAGACTGGACTTTTGCTCAGAGAGAACCTGAAAGAACTAAAATTAGAGTGGGCTTTTTGCTTGACAAAATTAGTTCGGAAACAGAGATTTTCGCCGCAATTCCAGCTTTTGAATATTTAGATAGAGACAAATTTGAAGTTATCCTGTACAATTTCCAGGTACAAGATGAGCGACTGGGGAAATATTGCGAAAATTGCGCCGACAAACTGGTGCGACTGTCGGAAGATTTGCCTCTTCAAGTGCAAGAAGTTCGATCGCACAATTTAGATATTCTGCTAATCTGTACCAATACCACGGAAACTTCTCAACCAACTGCGCTGCTGTGCTTGCACCGACTAGCGCGCGTGCAAATGGCTACCGCCACATCAAACCCCGCCACCACCGCAGCCCGAAATATCGATTATTTGATTGTCGGAGATTTGACATTACCCGCAGATGCAGCACAGTATCGCGAAAAATTAATTACTTTAGAAGGCTCAGGAGTTTGTTTCAGCTATCCAATAGCATCAGCACCTGCCACAGTTGAACCGACTCGCAGCAGTTGGGGAGCCACCGATGAATCTATAGTGTTCATGTCTAGCACTCCAGCTTTTAAAATTATCCCAGAATTGCGAGAAACTTGGATAAAAATTATTGCCACCGTACCGAATTCTATTTTAGTTTTGTATCCCTTTCGTTCCCGCCCAGAAAACTATCCGATAGTGCCTTTTTATCACCAAATTCGATCGCTCTTTGGGGAATCTGGTATTGACAAAAAGCGGGTAGTTGTGATAAGGGCACTACCAAATCGTGCAGATTGCATAAAATGTCTGGAATTAGCTGATATATATTTAGACTCCTATCCAGACAGCGGTGCCGACTCCTTAGTAGAACCGCTGTTGGCCGGGTTGCCTGTAGTGGCAAGAAAAGGGCAAAAAACTCGATCGCGACAATCCGCAGCAGTGCTCGAAGAACTGTTAATTCCTGAATTGGTAGCAAACAGCGAGAAGTCTTATATAGAGATGAGTACAGCACTGGGAACTAACCCCGAACTGCGCCGACGCTATCGGGATCGAGTCCAGCACGCAATGGCGGCAAACCCCAAATTTCTTGACAGCCGCGCTTATTCCCATCAGATAGCGAAACTATTTGAAAGGAACCCGTAGCGAGGCAAAGCGTCAAGAAATAGGCAGCCAATAGCGTTAGCTTTCTTGACGCTCTGCTATCATCGGTAGACTAAGGGGTTAGTGGTTGTCGCTTTTTTCCTGCCACAGCTAAATTAAAAGGGAAAGCGCAAGTCAGTTGGAGAACAAAAAATGACAGGACTTTTTCAGATAGGCGATAAATTACTTCAAGCTCAGGATATGCCATCGCTCCTAAAGCGGTATCAGTTAATGCCGCAATTCTTGCGGGGTGTAATAGTAGACCAAGCGATCGCATCCTTTAGTTGCAGCGACGAAGAACGCCACTCCGCCGTCGAAAACTTTCTGGCGCAACACCAACTGACAGCCCCCGAAGCCAAAGAAGCTTGGCTGCGCAGCCAAAATATGACGGCAGAAGAACTTCAAGAGATGGCCGTCAGGCCCTTGCTGATCGAAAAATTTAAGCAAGAAACTTGGAGACCTAAAGTAGATAATTATTTTTTAACCCGCAAAGCCAGCCTAGACCACGTAGTCTATTCCCTGGTACGCACCAAAAATCCAGCACTGGCAAACGAACTTTACTTTCGCATCCTCGAAGCAGAACAAAGCTTTGCCGAAGTGGCCCGCGACTTTTCCGAAGGGCCAGAATCCAAGTCCGGCGGCCTGTTGGGCCCAGTACCCCTCAGTCAGCCTCACCCGGCAATTAGTAAACTTTTGTCCGTCAGCCAGCCAAATCAACTCTGGACGCCGCGTCCTCTGGCAGAATGGATGGTAATTATTCGACTAGAAAAGTTCATACCAGCTCAGCTCGATGAGTCGATGCGGCTGCACTTGATTAACGAACTCTTTGAAAGCTGGCTCGCCGAACAGATATCGCAAATAGGCCCGCTACAGCCCCTCTCTTCTGTGTCTTCAATATCATGACTTCTTCCGCTGTTTCCCTCTCCCAAATTCAGGATTTCTTAGCTAAAACACCTCCCTTCGATCGGCTTTCAGGGGAGGCTCTGACGGCATTGGTGGCTAAATGCCAACTCCTTGGTTATCGGACGGGGCAACCCCTGTTTGAACGAGAAAAAATGCCGACTCAGGTGGCAATTATCTATCAAGGTCAAGCTCGGCTGTTGGGCTTTGACCAACGATCGCAACGACACGTGAGTTTACGATTGGTGCAGTCGCAGGAAATTCTCGGCTGGGCTGGCTTGCTCAGGGGAGTTCCTTGCGAAACGGCGATCGCCTCTACAGATGTAATTGCGATCGTCCTACCTGCTGAAGATTTCCTGAACGTACTGGAAAAACAGCCGACATTTGGAGAAGCTTTTCACGCTCACTCTTCCTTGAGCGAAGTGTTTGAACTGTTGAGCCTGGAATTGCAGCGCCAAGCCGACGGCACTTCGGATCTCAAGGAACTAACTCGCCAAGCTTGGCAAGACGCGATAGTTGTCAATGTGCCAAAGGGTAACAAAAAAACTCAAGACCTCGCTAAAGAACTAGATGCCGATCGCGTTTGGCTAGTCAGCAGCGGCGTCTTAGGCGAGTTTCCCACCGGCAGCCGCTTCTTGGCAGAAAATGCAGCCAAATCCTTAAAAGTAGAAGGCCGCGCCGGCGCTCGCTTGGTTGGCTTCCGGGAGCCCCCAGAAGTAAAACAGGAGGAAGAGTCAGGTGGTTATGATCTAGAAACAGAGACAGAAGGCTCAGGGGGGAAGGAGCCACCCGACGGCGGAGCAAAAATCCCCATTAAAGACGCCCCACCTAGTCCCCCAGAACCCACAACAGGTCAACCAAAAGATGCGGGGAGATACCCAGTTTTCCGGGGGAAAGGGCAGATTGAGGCCCCGCTAGCTTGCTTCCAAATGTTGAGCAAGTATTTCGGCATCAAATTTCGTCGAGATATCATCCGCAAAGTTCTAGAAAATCAGTTAAAAACTGCCGGTTCTATCAGTATGCAGGCCTGCGGGGCGATCGCCCAAAGCATCGGCCTCACCCCCCAATTGGCGCAAGTCCCAGCCGAAGCCATCAACCGCATCAAAGCCCCCGTAATGATCAAATGGGAAGACAGCTTCGCCATTATTTACAGCATTACCGAGCAAGAATTGGTGCTGGCGACAGCCGAAAAAGGGTTGATACGGAAGCGGATACCTCAGTTCAAAGAAATCTGGGGCGAACAGGGAGAAGTCCTGCTGCTCCAAGCTCCGCAAGTTGAACAAAAAGAGCAGTTCAGCTTCTGGTGGTTTGTGCCGGCACTGATGGAACACAAAACAGTGTTTTTTGAAGTGCTGTTAGCCTCGTTTTTTGTACAGTTATTCGGTCTTGCCAACCCATTAATCACTCAAGTAATTATTGATAAAGTATTAGGTCAGCGCAGCATCGACACCTTGGATATTTTGGGGGCGTTTCTGTTAGGTGTTGCCCTGTTTGAAGGACTGCTCAACGGTTTGCGTACGTTTTTGTTTATAGACACCTCAAACCGTATCGATGTCAAATTGAGTGCAGAAGTCATCGACCACTTGCTCCGGCTGCCCCAGAATTACTTTGACAATCGGCGCGTCGGAGACCTGGTTTACAAATTCAGCATGATGGGGCAGATTCGGGAATTCATGACGAGCACAGCTCTGACAGTTGTTCTCGATGCAGTATTCTCGGTGGTCTACGTCGCCGTTATGCTTTCCTACAGCGTGAAGCTAACCTTCGTATCTTTGGCAGTGATACCTGTACTGGCCGTGATGATTATTCTGATCAATCCGCTGGTGCTGCGCCTGATCAAACAGAGAAATATGCGTTTTTCTGACTCTCAATCCTATCTAGTGGAAGTAGTCAGCGGAATTCAAACTGTTAAAGCTCAAAATATTGAATTGAAATCTCGCTGGGAGTGGTCGAGCCGCTACGCAAAATACATTACAGCCAGTTTTAAAACAATTATCACTGGGACTACCGCCGGTACGGTTAGCAGCTTTTTAAACCAGGTGGGTAACTTGGCTCAGTTGTGGGTGGGAACTTATTTGGTACTGGGAAATGACATGACTTTGGGTCAGTTGATTGCTTTCCGAATTTTTTCGGGGAACGTGACTGGTTCGCTGCTGCGTTTTGTGAGCGTGTGGCAGAGTTTCCAAGAAGTCTCGATGTCGATCGATATGCTTAAGGATGTGGTCGATACACCAACCGAAACTAGCGAGGAAGACCGGAGCAATATCCCACTGCCGGCCATTCAAGGTCACGTTAAGTATGAGGAGGTTTCCTTCCGATTCCTCGAAAGCGGCTCATTGCAATTGGCGAATGTGAATTTGGAATTTCCCCCTGGCAGTTTTGTCGGAATTGTGGGAGGAAGTGGTTCCGGTAAAAGTACGGCGATGAAGATGTTGCAGCGTCTTTATCCGCCGCTGTCGGGCCGGATATTTATTGACGGCTATGACATTGCTAAGGTGGAGTTATATTCGCTGCGCAGTCAACTTGGAGTAGTGCTACAAGATACTTTGCTGTTTAACTGCTCTGTACAAGAAAACATTGCTCTAAGTAATCCCGACGCGAGTACGGATGAGATTGTCCGAGCTGCAAGACTAGCGGTAGCTCACGATTTTATTATGGGCTTGCCTGCTGGCTACAATACAATAGTTGGAGAGCGAGGATCTTCGCTTTCTGGGGGGCAAAAGCAACGGATCGCGATCGCCCGCACGATTTTGCAAAACCCGAAACTACTGATTTTGGACGAAGCTACAAGCGCCCTGGACTACCATTCCGAACGCCAGGTTTGCAATAACTTAGCAGAATCTTTTGCCGGCCGCACCGTGTTTTTTATTACTCACCGCCTGACTACCATCCAAAACGCCGACATAATTATTATGATGGATCAAGGTTCTGTAGTTGAGCAGGGAACTCATAAAGAATTAATGGCTCTTAAAGGGCGTTACTATTGCCTCTTCCAACAACAAGAGTCATCGAATACCTAATCATCGGTAATCGGTAATCGGTAATCGGTAATCGGTAATCGGTAATCGGTAATCGGGTAATTGGTAATCGGTAAGCGTAATACAAAAAAAATAAATAAAAAAATTAAATACCAAATCCCAATGCCTTTCAAATATTCACAAAAACCAACCC
>JAJAYT010000102.1 GCA_026786085.1 Microcoleus sp. CAN_BIN18
CGGTCTGCTCCAATTTCTTTTGCTAGGGGCATCAGAGCCGCATCTGCGTCCATAAACAGACTGACTCTAATGCCGTTATTTTTTAATTTTTCAATGATTGGTAAGAGCCGATCGCGATTTCCCGGAATATCCCAACCGCTATCGGATGTCAGCACGTCGGGAGCATCCGGGACTAAGGTACACTGAGCCGGTTTGACATCGCAAACTACATCCATAAATGGTGGCTGAAACGGATTTCCTTCGATGTTGAATTCTACGGTGAGCATTTTGGCTAAGTCGTAAACATCGGCAACTTTGATGTGCCTTTCGTCGGGGCGGGGATGGACTGTAATTCCGTGGGCTCCGGCGGCAATTGCTGTTTTTGCGGCTTCGGTAACGCTGGGGATGCCGATATTTCGAGAGTTTCTGAGGAGGGCGATTCTGTTGATGTTGACGCTGAGTTTTGTCACGGGACGTTAATCTTTAAGGTTGATACTACTATATTAATCGCTTTCGGAACAAAACCTTTAGCGCCAGGCGATACTGTGACGACATTCTGAGTACAATTTATCTGATGCAAGCCGCACCGCTTTCTGCAATAAAATCCTCTGCTATTTGCTGTTTTGCGGCTAAATCTTCAAGATTTGCAATGCAGAAAAGGGGTGCAGTGCGATCGACTATTTCTGCCAGAAAATCTCGGCTGAAATATTTTAGTTCTAAGTCGGATCTGTGGGGACAGTAAATCATGCCCAACAGTTCGAGTAATGGTAGCAGCGTCAAATCGTGACAATTAGTTAACAGTTGACAGATGAGTGCGAAGTTTTTAGGCAGGGGATTTAAGCCCCTGCCTAAAAACAATCCACCTAAAGGTGGGGGCTTAAATCCCCTGTGTTTGGGTTAGAAACAATATTTTCGAGCATGATTTTTCTCATTAAATCAAGCTATAATATTAGTTTTTCCTGGCTTGGACAAGTTTAACAAACATCGCAGGTTGAGATTGCTGCGAGATTGTTCTGCAAGGAATTGCTAGTGTGTCTGGTTGTGCGCGGCTGCCGAAAATTACACGGGAATCGGCAAGGGAGAAGGGCAATTTTCGGGAAAGTACGCGCGGCGTAGCTATTGGGAGCGTGAATCGCCCGTGATTGAAAATCAGTCTTAAAATTCTCACTCATCAGAAACTTGCCCGCTGTCCGGTAACATGAGAAAGGATTAATTTTTAACAGCGCGGCATGGCAATTATTTGGGAACTCGACTTTTACAGCCGTCCGATCCTAGACGAGCGAGAGAAAAAAAAATGGGAAGTGTTGATCTGCGAAAGCCCGCTGAATGTAAGCGATAAGGCCGAATCTCTGTTTCGCTACTCGCAATTCTGCCCCAGTACAACCGTGAATTCCCTGTGGCTGGCTGGCGCAATTAAAGAGGCGATCGCCTCTGCACCGAAACGTCCCGAAAAAATCCGCTTTTTCCGTCGCCAAATGGCGAACATGATTACCAAAGCCTGCGAGGAGTTGGACATTCCCGCCGCCTCCAGCCGCCGCACCCTCGCCCTCAGCCTGTGGCTGGAAGAACGGATGCAAGACGTTTATCCCTCCGAACCGGGCTATCAACCGGTTGTGAACCCCAGCGTTCAATTTGTACCCGAAACGCCCGTAGCGCTGCCAGATGCTTTAATCGGCGAAAAATGGGCGTTTGTCAGTTTGCCGATCGCAGCTTTTGACGAGATGTCCGAGTGGGACATCGGATTTGGCGAAGCTTTCGGGCTCCCGATGACAGGCCTCGCCCCGGAAACGCAAATTCCCGGGTTGATGATCTACTCGTCGAGAGCAACGGCTTTGGCTGGTTGGATGTCGGCTTTAGAGTTGGCTTTTATCAAATTTGAGAGCGGCCCGCCCGCTAAGCTGGTATTGGATACCGGAGCTAACGATCGCTGGATTGTAGCTAATCTTAGAGACGCAGCAACTGAGAGAGAAGGCAAAGCATTTGAAGTCGCGAAAAAACAAGCAAAACAAGTACATTTCTTAGCGATTCAGTCGAATCCCGAATCGGAATCTTTCGCGGGATTTTGGCTGTTGCATGAATTAACTATTTAGTTGTTCGTTGTTATTTGTTAGTTGTTAGTTGTTACTTGCTATTTGTTAGTTGTAGATTATGAGTTGTGACTTTTAATAACCAATAACCAATAACCAGTAACCAATAACCAATAACCAATAACCAATAACCAATAACCGATCGCCCATTACTAACCACCGACAACAATGACCAATCACCAATCAGCAGAACAACTGCTAGAACTAGCCACCAAAGCAGGTGCTGAAGCTGCTGAGGTATTGGAATCGCAATCGCTCTCGCGGCCGGTCTTTTTTGAAGCAAACCGCCTCAAACAGCTAGAAACCGCCCAAGCAGAAGGTATTGCTTTACGGCTGTGGCGGGACGGGCGGCCTGGTTTGGCGGTGGCTTACGGGCCCGTGGAACCGCAAATTTTGGTCGATCGGGCGATCGCGCTTTCGCAACTCAACGAACCAGAAACCATCGAACTCGGCACCGGTGAGAAAGTAGTTTATCCCGATCGCGGAGTGTCAGTGCCAGCCGAACAGCTAGTAAACTGGGGAAAAGAGGCGATCGCGATCGTCCGCGAAGCCTATCCCGAAAGCCTCTGCACCGCCGAGCTCGACTGCGAAATCGAAAGCACCCGCTTGCTGAACACACTAGGCTTAGATTCGGCCCACACCGACACCACTCTCAGCGGTTACTTGTCAGCAGAATTAGTGCGGGGCGAAGATTTCCTCAACATTTGGGAAGGCGAAACCCAACGCGGCACCCTCGACATGAACACCAGCGCTAAGCGGGTGTTGCAGCGATTGGAATGGGCGAAAGAGAATGTAGCCCCCGCCACGGGGCGCGTGCCGGTGCTGTTTACAGCCAAAGCCGCCGATTTGCTGTGGGGGACTGTGTGTGCGGCATTGAACGGCAAACAGGTACTCGAAGGCGCTTCGCCTTGGAGCGATCGATTGGGCCAACAAGTCACCTCACCGCTAGTTACTCTCTCTCAAGAACCGAATACTGGGCCTTATAGCTGTCCTTTTGATGACGAAGGAACTCCCACTAGGGCGATCGTCTTTATCAACAGTGGAGTATTGCAGCTATTTTATACCGATCGCACCACCGGACGAGCCTTGGGTAGCGGCACCACCGGCAACGGATTTCGCCCCGGTTTGGGTAGCTATCCCACCCCAAGTTTGTTTAATGTTTTAATTAAACCAGGTTCGCGATCGTTAATTGACTTAATCCGTCAACTAGACGACGGAATTGTAATCGATCAAATGCTCGGCGGTAGTGCCGGAATTTCCGGCGATTTTTCAATTAACGTCGATCTCGGCTACCGAGTCAAAAAAGGTCAAATAGTCGGTAGAATCAAAGACACAATGGTAGCCGGCAACGTTTACAGCGTCCTCAAACAATTGGTAGAATTAGGAGGAGACTCCGAGTGGAATGGTTCTTGCCACACACCGTCTGTAATTGTAGAGGGATTGTCCGTTACCGGCAAAAACTAATTGGCGATCGGCCAAACAGGGCATGGGGCATCTGGCATTGGTAATTGGCAAATAGTGAGTAGTTAGTAGTTAGTGCTTACTTGTTGTAGGACTACAG
>JAJAYT010000103.1 GCA_026786085.1 Microcoleus sp. CAN_BIN18
CTATTGCACACCGCCACCAAAGACTCAGTGTTTCAATCCCTAATAGGGTTTTAGTGTGATTGCGGCGGGGGCTTACCATTATGTTGCAATTAGCGTCCGTTTCAATCCCTAATAGGGTTTTAGTGTGATTGCGGCCGCCGGTGTCTGGGAGGCTTGAACTATAAGGTTTTCAAGGTTCAGTTGCGTCTGAATGAAATCAATATACCATTTCACTGATCGCCCTGTCAAGGGGGCAAAATTCAAATAGACCTCAAACCCAGTCCCAGTAAAGTTTTCAGCATTTGCGTCTGACCACTGACAGGTACAAACCACCGCAAACCCAGTCCTAGTAAAGCTCTCAGCCATTAAAATTCACCCCCTCCCTTCAACACCCATAGCCAGACGCAAAATCAAACCATAAAGATCGTAGTATCCAGCGGGGCCCGGCCCCCAATCCGCTCAATCTTGCCCTGACAGCAAGCACACAAAAAATGAAACAGAATACTATCCTGATCAGACTTAATCACCCGGCCCAGACGTTGACGCATCCGGGCATACTGAGTATCCGTCACATCGCAATGAAACACCGAATACTGCTTCCATTCCCCATAAGACTTGAGAATCTTGTGAATCTTAGTGCGGCGGTTGTCCTCAGATATATCGTAGCAAACCAGAACAAACATAACTTCATTGTCTCCCTATTTCAAAAACAAAGGTGGATACTTGTCAACTTCACCCATCAAATACTTAGCCATCAGCCGCCCTTGAATTTCAAAAGCTTCTTGATAGGTGCACAGCTTTCCCATAACTGGATGCTTGAACTTTGACTGTTTCTTTTGCTCGTAAAGCCGCAAAAAATTGTGCAACCCTTCTTTTGTCAAAGAAACCGCGCCACTCAAAGGTTCAGCCGTAAAATCACTAGGAGAAACTTTCTGCAAATTGATCGCTGCTAACACCACAGCATCAACTACCAAAGGTCTAAATTCTTCCATCAAGTCCAGCGCTAAAGAAGGGCGCCCGTAGCGCTCAAAATGCAAATATCCCAAATACGGATCGAACCCGATAATATTCACTGCACTTTGAACATCGTGTCGCAACAGAGAATATCCCAAACTCAACAGAGAATTTACCGGATCGGTAGGCGGACGGCGGCGGCGAACTTCAAAGCTAAATTCCGGCACCCGAATCAGCCGATTGAAACAGCCAAAATAAGTCGCACTACCCGCCCCCTCTAATCCTCGCAGCGAATTAATATTTGAAGTTTTATCAACCGATGCAATTACTTCTTTCAATTGTGCGATCGGTTTTTCAAAATCTGGTTGAGAATATTTGCGCTGACACTCTAACAACGTAGTCCGGTAATTCTTGAGCTTTCCCCGTACAAACCCCCTGACCAAATGCACCGCTTGTTCCGATTCACCGGCAGCTTTCCACTGAGCTTTTCGCACAAAGATATTCTTAGTCATTTCCGGTTCCAACCTCCCTAAATAGCGTCCGTTTGCCGTCAAAAAGCTTAAGGGTATGTGACGTTCCAACAATTCCCTAACAACAGCCGGAGAAACCGTAGCGCGTCCCAATACAACAACACCGTCAATTCTAATTAATGGCACGTCGATGAGAGTTTTTTTGTCAGCTTTAACGGTAAGGCGTTCGTCTAATTTGCCGATAAAAGCATCTTCTGGCGTGATGTAAACAGTTCCCATTGTGAATTCTCCTAATTGCAGGTTAACTTGCTTCTTGATAGCGGTTGACTTTGCTAGCAGCTTGGGGCATACATTGGGAAGAAAGACTGCATCCCGAACACCGAGCCGTGTAAACTGGTAACGGGATATTTCCCGATCGCCAAAGAGCAGCGACTTTTTCAATAGTTGCGATCGCCTCCTGTCTCAACTGCTGAGAAATCTCCACTTTTTGCCGCTGGTGCGACTGCGCGTAATACACATATCCAGTCGCAATACTTTTCCCAGTCATCTCCTCCAAACACAAAGCTTGAGCGCACACCTGCAACTCATCATTATCCCATTCCCCTTTATTGCCGCGCTTGTACTCAACCGGATACAACTCACCATTCTCCGATACAATCAAATCCGACTTACCAATCAGCCTGTAGCGCTCCGACTTCAGCCAAATCGCCCGCACCTGCCAAGTCTCATCGCGGTTGATCTCGCCCATAGTGTGAACGCGATCGTGCAAAGTCGTCCCTTCTATGGTATACTGGTTGTCCGCAAATTCCCCCGCGCAAAACATCCGCCAGCAGCGGTGGGCACAGTAGGAGTATTGGTTCAGAAGTGCGATCGAAATGTAATCATCAGTATCTTTCATAATTTTGATGGTTTGTAGGAGATTAGTAATTGGAATTAGTGATCCGCTAGACCCCCGGCGATTGGAAATCGCGACTACACAAACGATGTCCGCCTCCGCGGACGAAGAGGGTATTCGGAGATCAGAAATCATCGGGTGGAATCTTCAACCCGCGTCGGCGGGTTTTGTTTGTGTAGCCGCGGTTTCAACCGCCGGGTGGAATCGATGGGTTTTACGTTAAACTCCTATTAACAACAATCCGCCTCGTCATACCCATACCCATCGGTGTTTTCCTCCCCAACCCGCAGTACAGAGAAAAATCAGCCAAAGCATTAATTTGTTTAATCGCCAACGGCTCCACATCCCCTAAAATCCGATAGCTAACCTCCCCAACAATCCCGACAAAACTGCTGTGATAGTTAGTCAACATTTCAGTTTTAATATTGACAAAACTCGAAAAAACTGCATCCAGTACCAGCGGAGAAAACTCTATCCCGCTGTACTTATTCCAGCGACTGAGAAGACTGTTAAAAACGCATTCTCTCGTCGGCAAAACAGAATCAAACTTGCCCTGACGAAAAGCCGTCGGAGTAGCAAGACTGAACGCAATTAATCGATTAGTTTCCGATGCTTGCTGATACAATTGAGAGTAATCGCAAGCATTAGCCCAAGGCTGATCTACTTGCGGCGTTCCGAGAATCTTAGTAATCAACAAATCAGTAGGGCCAAGATGCCACGGCTTCGAGGGATTGAGATTCAGCCAAAGCTGAGTTAATTTGCCGAATAAAGTGTCATCCAATAGAGTAATTCGCCACCAACAAAGGGTGTGTTCGGGAATAGATTGTGAGTGCTCCCATTGCAGGGAATGGTGTTTTTTGAAAGGGCATTTTTTTGTTTGTAAAGGGCTGAGACTGAAGGCTTTATCTGCTGCGGCTTCGTGGAGGTAGTCGCCGAGTTCTTTGTCAACGGAGCTCGCGAGGGTGAGGAAGAGGGCGTGCAGGTGTCTTCCCGTTAGGTATCCGGGGGATATTGGGGAGAGTGGGAGGAGGTTCAGGACTAGGCTGTGTGGCATGATGGTTAATGGTTGGTTGTGTTGATTGCTTAGATGATAAAAGGCTCATCATCGGGGAGACGTAGCTGCTTGCTTTTCATTGCCATAGTTAAGATTCCTGATAATCCGGGTAAAAAGCTGTAATCCTTTTTTTCAACATCGTCACAAGCAATCACGATCGGATATGAGACAATTCCTTGCTTTCGGAGTTGGAAAATAGCAGCAGCATTTTTGACTCCGCAAACTATTACCCCCGGTAGCAAATGTTTTTCCAGCACTTTAAGTAAAGGAGTTGGTGCGATCGCACTTCCCAGCCGCCGTTCTATTCTACAATTTGGAAAAGCCGTTAACTTGTTGAGTTCTTTGTTAACAAAGTCTTGGTAATTGTCGCGATACCGCATCCGAAAATTTAATTCATAAGTAACTTCAGCGCGTGCTGTTACCACCACAAATTCGCCATCTTCAGCAAATTCGTAATAACGTAAGAGATGGAGAGGGTCTAAAATTGTTTCTTCCGAATCATCCAGCAATAAGCCTTGAGGGTCGCGAATCGGGAGACTTTCAAACAAGCTGGAACGAAATTGAAACAGCGGTGCATAGCTAGCACTCCAAATCTCAGCAAAGTCTTTTAATTCTTTCCCAGCATCAGCATCTTCTTGAAACAACTTTTCAAATTGTTCTATGCTAGCCCTTTTTGCCTTTAGTTCCTCAACTTCAAACGGATAGTGAACCTCTAAAAACTTTTTGACAAAAGCTTGACCGCCTTTGATGTATTTCCACTGGCTTTTGAGAGTGAGTTTTTTCGCAGAGACTTTGACAATATCTTCGGCCCCGCGCAGAGTTCGCATTCGGCGGCGGTAATAGTCCCAGTCGCGATTTCCTCCGAGTGTTTCTTTCAGAGTATTGAAAAGTTGCGGTATTAACTCGCTACCGGGTAAATTCTCAAATTTTTCTTCAAGTTCTAACAGAGGACGGGCAATTTCTAGAGATGCTTCGGAACGCCAATAAACATCTAAAAAAGGTTTGTCAAGACACGGAATACTGTCAAGCATTTGTTTGAGTGCAGCGCGTCCTCCTGTACGATCTAGGGTGGATAAACCTTGTTCCCAAGCCGTTTCTGGTAAATAGCCGATCGCCTCTGAATCAATGTTAGTTTCAGACTTACCTAATACCCGTCCAACTCGTCCCAATCGCTGCCAAAACGAGAAGCGATCGCGACTGGAAAAAATCAACCAATCCAAGTTTTGTCGCGTCGGTGCAGGCTTTCTTTCAAAGTTAAATCCGACATCTACAGTGCTTGTTGCTAAGATAATCGGGCACTCCATTGCTCGTTTCCTATCTGCAATGGGTGCAGGGCCAGTAATTCGACCGATGACATTACCAAGTCCTCTTTGTTTCAGCAAGTGGTATAGATCGTTGATGTTAACAAGAGCATCCAAAATTACAGCACCATTTTGATCGGGATTTTCTCGAAAACGGTTGACAACTTCCTCTGCTAATTCTAGTAAAAACTGGTCTCTTTCAGGTTGCGATCGCAATTCAAGATTAACTGCTGTTTGCGATGGTAAAAGATGAGAATTGTCTGTTTCTCCATTAATCCAGGCTATTTTGACACCCTTGAATTCTAAATTTTTCAGTGCTAACTCACAAGCTGGTTCTGGTGTTGCTGTCAACAAAACTACTCGCCGCCCGTATTCAAAAAACCCGAAAACGTAAGAATAAGCTAGATAAAACAGTAAACTAACCAACTGTTTAGCGTCATATAGATGAAATTCATCAAAAATGACCGTACCAAACTTTTGGTAAAAAGCACTGGCGATGTTAGTGCGATCGTTCTTGTTGTACGCAAAGAAAGTCGCGTAGTAAAAAATATCAGGATTGGTCACCAAAATAATTGGTCGATTAGCCCCGACATCTGAAAAGATTGTAGCCGGATTCCGCAGCACATTGTACAGCTTCTCGCCCGGACGATTGCCAACTTTATCATTAGGCCATTCCCTAACTTCTCTAGCAGAAGCAGATTTCACAACGTGACGCAAACCTGCTGCGCGGACAAACTTTTCTAAAGCTTCCCGCTGTTGTTCCACTAAGGCATTAGTCGGCGCGACATAAACAGCACTTTGAGTGGGATTGTGCAGTAATACTGTACAACTAGCTTCTGTTTTTCCTGTGCCAGTTGGCGACCAATTGAGAGTAATATCGGCATTCCGAGACTGTTCAAATACATCAACTTGATGCTGAAGTGCATTTTTCATAAAAGCCAACTCAGGCGGCAGCGATGCACAAGCTGAAATACTTCGAGGTTCTAGCTTAATAAGTAATCTTTCATTAGCCATTTTGTCTGCCTCCGCAACAGAAATATAAATTGGCTGGAACAATCATTTCACCAATCTGCCAAGCTGCACCTCGAAAGGAAAGATTTTTCAGCAAAGGTGCTGGTGGCATCGAAATTAAATCGAATGACAAGAGTTCTAGATTAGGCGGCAAATCAGCTACACTTAAATAAGCTTGACTTTGATAATCGCCGCTCGGCAAAAGAGTTATTTCAAGTTCAGATAAAACATTCACTTTGACTTTACTCATGAATTTACCCACGCGAATATAATCGGGTAATTCGCAATTTCCAAACACCACAGTTTGAAACTTATTGCCCCGTTCAATCATCCGCAACCGTCCGGTTTGAGGAAAATTACTGGCTCTAAATGAACTCGGTTTTTTTCCTTGTCTTTGAATTGGTAAATCTTCACGGGCTGTAGCGACGCGGTTATTAGTCATCGCGTACCAATAAGCATCAGAAAGTGCGTTGAACCGCTCAAATCTGAATGTTACTCTGCCGTTGATTGGGGAAGCTGGCAATACATAACAAGCTTGTGCGATCGGTTCTAAATCTTCTTTGTAGGTTGGTCGTCCTGTTGCCTCACCTTGAAGGCGATAGGGGGAACGTACCCAGCCAAAAGCATAGGCAAGAGCATAGTTCCCGATCGCACCTTCAGTGTAATAGGTATCAGACAACTCCCTAGAGGCAAAAAAGACTGGTTCTGCACACCAAAGTTCGACTATTTTTGCCTTTTCAAACGGAAGTGTTGACATAGATTAACTCTCTGTTTCTACAGGTGTTTTTTTGCTTTTGCCTTTGCCCTTTTTATCAGCAGGAGGCAGACGGAAAGGCTGGTAGGATTTATCCAATCGCTTCAGAAATTCATCGCGTTCTGCTTCAGACCAGTGGCGGTCTACGTCTTCAATTAAAGTTGTTAATTCATTTTCAGAAAGCTGCATCGAAACTCCGCGCTTGTTAGTCCAATTTGAAATGACTTGCTTGATTGCTGCACTCAAAACATCAATATCGAAAGGATGTTCTAAAGGCTTTGGCAAAGCATCATAAGTGGCTTGTACTAATTCTAGAGAACTAGGAAGTTCTGCTATGCTGCCAAAGACTCCTAATATCTGGTTTTCCATCCGTCCAACTCGGCTGGAAACTGCACCGTAGCGGCTTGTTAAGAGAATGTTGCCGATCGCATAACGCAACTCGTCAGCCGTAACATCTTTGAGGGTGACGACATCAATAAAATGCACTCCAGGTTTGATATATTCACTGGTATTTAAAGCAGTTGATGGTTTGCCATTTTCATCGCGCATTGTGCCGTTTTCAAAGATAGCATTGATTGTGCGATCGCCCACAGCCTGACCAGCAGTCAAAATACTAAAAGCATCTTCAGTCCAAACCCGGCTTTTTTGAGCGCCGCCGCCTCCAGCAGCAAAACCGTAAAGAAAACAATCCACGCACATTTCGCAAGGTGCATTTGTGTTTAGCGAACAAAGAGTGCCTTCTTTTGGACTTGTATAAAGAAGTTCGTGAGCTCTTAAAAACTCGCGCCCCCTGCGCCGTTCCGGTGCTACCTGTTTGCGCTTAGTCATCACCAAGCGTTGAACGATCGTTTTTTTGTCTTCTAAACCAGCCGGAACAAATTCGCTACACATTGGTTCGCCAGAACCTTCTGTGCGAAAAATAGTTTCAGAATGGGTTGTCCTGAGAACAACTAAAGTGATAATTCGCCCCTTGGGAAAATTTTCGTAAGTGGGAGCAAGAACAGGACTTAGTTTGTTAATTGACATGGGAACCTCCTAATTAATTAAACAGACGTGGTGGTTTCAACAGAGTCATCAGAGTTATCTTCAGACTTTCTTTTGGGAAGCTGCTGATATGCTTCTTGCCAGAAAAACAAATATGCAGCTTCAAGTTTGTCTTTATCGGCCAGAAGTTTCTCTGGACGCGCTTGATAAACTTCCTCGTAAAGCTTTCGTAAAATGTCGTAATATTGCTTGATTTGTTCGCGCTTAGTTGCACCGACAACGTGATCGCGAATGCGATCGAGGCGAGTGTGGTACTGCTGCACTAGAGAGGCAAACATAAACTCTAAATCCATGTAAGGCTTTTGGGAGCGCACTGCTGCTGTAAAATCAGTGAATGGTTCTGCTAAAGACGTGCGTTTGAAAGAACTTCCCTTGAGGTTAGCAGCCGCCGCAATTTGAGCTGCTTCTTTAAGGTATTTCGTTAAAAGCGTATTTTCATTGGGCATAAGACTCTCCAGTAAACTATTCAATGGGTCGCGAATGCGACTCCAAATTACACTCAGATTAGGTTCATCTTGTTCTCGCAAAGTCCAGCGCAGCAGCACATAATAAAGGTCAAAAGGTTGTGCTGCTGCACGGGCTAAATCGTACAAACAATCATCGGCTTTCTGAATGCTGGCAACTGCGATCGCTAATTGACCGATACAGCGCAGCCGCTTGAGAATTTCCCCGGCTTCTTGACGGCTGTATTGTCCGCTTCCTAGCAAAGTTTGAAGTGCAGCCGGAATTCCCTCTACTCGCCCGTAAATATCTGATGATATTTCTACTTCTAAGTTGCCACTGAGGGTAAAGGGAAAGCCAAACTCTAAGGATAAGGATAATTCTAAAGCCAGTCGCAGTGACTTGAGCAAGGCAAGAGAAGCATTAGCATCTCCCCAAACTAAGGCTTCGGTAACAGTTGCATGGATAAATTCTGGACGTTTAGGAAATGCAATCCCTACAACTTTGTTAGGCTTGAATTCGAGAATGTTGTCTTTGTACAGCTTAAACTCGTCAACTGTTACTGTACCGCCTTCAGCATTTGTAGCAGCAAGTTCTTTTAAATGTTCTCGCCAAATCCTCAGTAATTCTGGAGAAGAACCTTTCGGTAATGCTAGGTGCAAATAGATAGGGTCTTTTTTATTAGCAGCCGGAAAATTTGCCCCGATCGCCATTAACTGATAAGCCAAGGCTGCCATTGAGTCTGCTTGCCTTTTTGGTTCTGCGCTGCTTCCACCGGGTAAGCGATTTGAGAAAACTTGAACTTTTGTACCGGGTGGCATATTGCCCGAAACTAAGTCGTCTGTTTCGCTGAAAGTAGACCCCAGAGAACAGCGTTTGCGAGGATTTGCTTCTATATATGCATTCAGTTCGTCAATTCCGTTCCATTGAAGTGCAATAGGTAAACTTAAAATTCTGGCAACTGCTGCCACGATTTCTTCTGAAGCCTCAGATGCCTCTGGTTGTTGGGTACTTTCTTTTCTCAGTTGAAAAGATTCGCGCAGTGCTTCTAGAATGCCGTCTAATCCTTTATGAGCTGCTTTGACTGCAAATAAAGGTCGCCCGTATTGTCCGTTAAAGGGTTCAATTGCTGCTCTTTGCTGTTCAGAAATACCAACATGAGTAGCAATTTTGTCCCAAACTTCTTTAGGGTTTATTCCTGCTTTTCGATAGCTGAGATAAGCCGCTTTCAATCCTTCGGCGATCGCAAATTCTTCTGCACTGCCAACAGCCAGCAAACCAATGGCTGCTGCGTTCTGCACGGCATCTACACCCGCAGTATCGCCCCACTTGGCAATATCTTTATTGATTTTATCTGCCTTGAATCCAGCTTTTTTCTTTCCCAATAAAGCCTGCACGTTTAGCAGCACTTCCTCAACATTTTGCTGGATGGCTGATTGAGCAATTTTAATCCCATCTTTGGTTGCCCGTACCAACCGTTCGATATTATTGCCAAAAACTAGGTCAATTTTTGCTTGCCAACAAGCGGCTATGTCTGTTGTTAAATCGACTGCTGGTAAATTTTCTCCTTCAAACAGTTCTCCATCTGGAAAAATTGCTAAAGGAGTCAACCCGTATTTTTGCAAAACTTCTTCGCAAGCCCCCAGCAACAAAGCTGTGATGTAACCTCTGTCTTCAGATACGCGCACTCGAAAAAGTTTACTGGGGCGATCGAAGGCAACGGTTAATTCTTTTTGAACTTTCCGAAAACGTTCGGATTCTGCAATTCCTAAATCGAATAAATCCGCCCCTGTTAACATTGCGGCCCAGCGATCGATCGCTGGATCTTCGGGTAAAAATATCGCCGCATCGCTGCGGTTGTGCCCTGAGTGCCGTTCTATCAATTTTCTGGCTAGTTCAAAGTCATTTTCTGTGACAACAAAGCTGAGTACGCAAGCTTTTTCTAACTGTTCTTGCAAAAATTCCCGATTTCTAGCGAGAGTTTGTACATTGCGTTTTTGTCCTGATAAATCGAGTTTGTTGAGGTCGTGAACGGCCGTTGCTGCTAGCAGTACAGGTCGTTTGTCTTCGGGGACTCCCCCGATGCGACTGACTGTCAACATGAACTGACAGGCGGAGTCGAGATGTTCTGCAAGGGTTGTCCCTTCCCTGACGCCGTACTGGTGATGGGCTGCGTGACGTTCGTAAAGCTGGGGTCGAATTTCGCTGAAATACCGTTCTTCTAAGGTTTTGGGAGGACGGTTCAACAGTCGGCGCTGGTTTGACACGATCGATTCCTCATGTAAAATTTCTTGCTTGGGACAAGTTTTTGAGTTGCCAACAACTTCTGTAAGTGCAATGATTGTACTTTATGGGTTTGCAGGCAATTGCTGTTTACAATAAAATCAATATAGCACGTATTTTTATAAGTGCAAGTATATTTTGAGAAATGCCGCGAAAAAAAGAAGCACTCACCCTTTCAGTCCCGCCGGAAACCAAGGAACAGCTAGAGACGATCGCCCTTCGCCTCGGTATCAAATGGGGCAAAAGTCCCAGCGTATCGGGGTTATTGGTGGCGATCGCCCAACACCGACTCGATGTAGGTGAACCATTCACCCTCAGTTCCAGCGAAGTCGCAGCCTTACAACAAGCCATCAGACTGCTGATCGACTCAGGCTATGTTGAGCAAGCCCGATCGGTCTCACAACTTCTGATCGGTCGAGGAAACCTCGCAGCCCCTCTGCGCCAGTCCCTCCTCCAACAAGCCATTCAACCCACCGCAGCGTGGCGCATTCAAGCCGAAGAATACATCAACGACGGACAACCCTTTCTGGTTCTGTACCGCAATCCCAAAGGAGAGGATTTGGCATATACAGCGCGCTATGCCGAGATTTCTTTTGAGGAAAAGCGGTTTTACCTAGAAATTTGGTGCGAAGAGACCGATGACATCAAAAATCCCGATTATCCCGAACTTATCCACAATCGCTGTTTGCGCTTCGATCGCATTCAGTCGATCGTCAAAACGGACGGACTCTGGCGCGATCAAGGCTTAGACTATTTACAAGTGTACTTACACTTTTGTCGTGGCATGGTTAACGCCTACGATCCGAGGGCAAGAGATATCAGCAATCAAGTTGTGGGAGATATCCGCGAAGTTGTGCGGAATGTCTCTAATCCTTTTTGGCTGATACGGGAAGTATCGCGGTATTGGGAAGATTGCGTTATTGTGTCGCCCCAGAAAGTGCGCGATCGCTTCCAACAAAAACTAATCGCCCTCTGCCGCCATTACGACATCGACATCCCCGATTAGCCGTTCCCCGAAAAACGCACGGGGACTCAAGAAACCGTAATATCGTGTCCCGTCGATTGACAACGATCAGATCGGTTCGTAGTGTGGACTTTTTTGCCGAATTATTTGCGGACGAAATTGCACAAAACCAAAGAAGTGTTTTTTTTACGACGATAGATAGGGCATGATATAAATAACAAAAAAA
>JAJAYT010000104.1 GCA_026786085.1 Microcoleus sp. CAN_BIN18
GTAGTGAACTAATCGTAGTTTGTAGGGTGCGCCCATCTACTCGTTACCAGGCTCTGGCGAAAGTAACTCAGATTCTTATGCTCTGCCTCGTCGATACTACTCGTTAAACTCGTACATTTCCTGTACCCAACTCTCCCGAATGTCCTCCCATTCATCGGCCACTACTTCCCAAGTTGTATTGCTTTCAAGTTCCAGCAATAAAATTGATACTTCTTCAGTAGTCGATGCTGCCTGACATTCTTCTACCCAACTTTCCCGGCGCTGTTTCCAGTGAGTTTGCACCGCTTGCCGGTCTAAGTCTGATTCCAATTCAACTAGAAATTCTGCTAGCTGTGATGGATCAACTGCTGCTTGCACTTCACTCATCCAACTGTCGCGACGTTCTTTCCATTCTTTCGTCACTGCTTCCCATGTGAGGTTGCTTTCAAACTCTAACAGTAACTGGTTCAGTTCTACCATATTAAATATTTTGTTGTTGGCAGTTTATGCTAGAAATATTATACACAACTTTTAATTTGACCATGTTAAAAAAACAATTAAGATTCTAGCCTCAGTGAAACTACGGAATAAATAACTGAATCATGAGCGATGAATTTACGTTAGATATGCTAGATATTCCCAGCGGTTGGAATCGCGGGGAAGGCGACTGGACGGGAGTGGCGGCAGCTATGAAGAGAGGAGAAACTGTAGAAGTAATTCAAGAAGTTGGTTCTACTTTGTGGCGAAACAGTCTGCCCAAACAACATTCTTTGTATTGGGATGGCGAAAATCTGTCAACTATCAAAGGGCGAATTTGGATTAGTTTTACCCAGAGAAGATTTGCGCCGGAATCTGCTTTGCCCAAGGTTCAATGGCATCCGAGAGTGTTGTGGATAGGGATAGGTTGCCAAGCCGGAACCTCGCGAGAATTAATCGAAACTGCGATTCAAAATGTCTGTCGCGCCTATCATTTAGCTGAAGGTGCGATCGCAGGTATTGCTACAATAGACACTAAAGCAGGTGAACTTGGCTTGCTCGAACTGTGTCAAGCCCGAAATTGGCCGTTAAAAACCTTTGCGGCTGACATTTTAAGTTCCGTAGAAGTCCCTAATCCTTCAAATCTTGCAGCAAAAACAGTCGGTACGCCCAGCGTAGCAGAAGCGGCTGCACTTTGCGCAGCTAGCGGTGAAAGTTTAATCAAAAATCCCCTCTTAGTCCCCAAACAAATATTTCGCAGTCAAAATCCCCCCCTTTTGCAAGGAGGGGTTAAGGTGGGTTCTGCGGTAACAGTAGCCGTTGCAGTTTGTTCGATCGACTATCTAGGATAATATCTTACTACTCGAAAGTGTCGGCATACACAAATCGACCGATCAACCCAGAAACAAACGACAACACAATCGAACCAAACAAAGCAGGCCAAAAACCGTTAACCGCAAAACCAATATTGAACGCACCCGCCAACCACGAAGCCAAGGAAAGCGAAATTGCATTCACAACAAACAAAAACAAACCTAAAGTAATAATACTCAAAGGCAGCGTCAGCAATGTAATAATCGGCCTGACAACCGCATTCACAAATCCGATAACCACAGCAGCCACCATCGCCGCCGGAAAGCTCGTCACCAAAATACCTGGTACAATGTTAGCGGTAATCACCAGCGAAACCGCTGCTACTATCCAAGTTAAGAAAAAATTTAACATATCTTGTTTTTCATCTCCATCTCTATTAATTGAGATTGTAACTGTTTAGTCGATCGACCAAAGTTCGGGATACACTACGAAATACCCACCTTGCGAGAATATCAGACTTATGAAACTCCGGCAACTAGCAGCATTCCTATTGGCACTAACTATCTTCATCCTCCCACGCGCAGCCCAAGCTCAATCTAAATATTACCCACCGCCACTGTCCTTTAGCAACGCCGAACTGACAAGACGCGATTTTTCTGGTCAAATGCTGCGCGCCGCTGAGTTTTCTAACGCTAATATGGACTTAACTAATTTTTCTAATGCCGATTTGCGGGAAGCAATTATGAGCGCATCGGTGATGACTGAGGCGAATTTGCACGGCGCAAATTTAACTAATGCCATGATAGATCAAATTAAATTTACTAAGGCTGATTTAAGCGATGCAATTTTAGTGGAAACAATTTTGCTGCGTTCTACTTTTGACGGAGTTAATATCACCGGTGCTGATTTTACTGATGCAATTATGGACGGCGCACAAGTTAAAGAATTGTGCACCAAAGCCAGCGGGATTAATTCTCAGACTGGGATTTCTACTCGCGAATCTTTGGGATGCCGCTGATTTATTTTATCATCCATTATTTCATTTTGTGGAACAGGCATCTTGCCTGTTCCGGGCGGGCAAGATGCCCACCCCACGCTATAGATTCCTCAAGTTATGAGTGCAAATATGATTGAAAAAACTCGTTTTCTCCCTCAGACTGATCCGCCACTTTCGCCCAGGCAAACTCTGCCGACAATGTATGATTTACCAAGCGAAGACCCGGAGGAACCTGGTTTGCCTGACGAATATCATTGTTACCAGCCGCCTTTATTGCGGCACACTTTTGGGCCTGTCAATGTTGATTTAGATCAGGTTTTTGTTGGCATTGACCTCAATCTTTATTACGATTGGCAACATTCCAATTGGTACAAACGTCCTGATTGGTTTGCTGTTTTGGGCGTGTCTAGACTCTACGAAGGCGAAAATCTGCGTCTCAGTTACGTGATGTGGCAAGAGCAAGCTAGCCCGTTTGTTATAGTTGAATTGCTATCTCCAAGTACGGCAGACGAAGATTTAGGTCGTACAGTTAGCCAAACAGGAAGACCACCGACAAAATGGTATGTTTATGAGCAGATTCTGCGCGTTCCTTACTACATTGTTTTTAGTGGCGCCACCAATGAAATTTTAGGATTTCGCTTGGTGGCTGGTGTTTACGAACAGGCAGAACTTATCGGCGGATGTTTGCCAATTCCTCAGTTAGGATTGAGTTTGGGTTTGTGGCAGGGAATTTATGAAAAGATCGATCGCACTTGGTTGCGTTGGTTTACACTCGAAGGGGAGTTAATTCTGACTCCGCAAGAAGAAGCTGAACAACAAGCGACTGAATCTCAACAACAAATGATTGAATCTGAACAACGACTGGCTGAAGCTGAACAGCGAGCGGCCAAATCTGAACAGCGAGCTCAAAGACTAGCAGCAAAACTCCGCGAGTTAAATATCGATCCCGATGAACTCGATTAGTTAGTAGGATGCGTCAGCTTTGAACCGTCAATTATTCAAATAACGCGCTGCTGACGCACCCTACAAATTACCAAAGCACAGGGGATTTAAGCCCCCACCTTTAGGTGGATTGTTTTTAGGCTGGAGCTTAAATCCCCTGCCTAAAAACTTCGCACTCAACTGTCAACTGTCAACTGTCAACTGTCAACTGTTACTGAGGCTTGGCTTTTTTCTGAGCAGCCTCATAATGCTCAGTCATCAACTGATTAACTTCTGGATTGTAAATCCGTAGATAATTCCAGTAATTCTCAAACACAGATTTCACATATCCTTTGGTTTCAGGAAATGGAATCTTTTCGGCAAAAGCATCTGGGTCACTAAAATCAAACCTCTTCAACCAATCTGCTACTGCATTCGGCCCCGCATTGTAACTAGCCACAGCTAACATCGAGTTATTTTTGTACTCGTCGTGAGTGTGATCCAAATACCACGTGCCGAGTTTAATATTGTCGTCCACATTCTCCAATGAATACTTTTTGAGACCGATTTTCTCCGCCACCCAAGTTCCTGTTTCTGGCATTACTTGCATTAAGCCTGTCGCACCAACAACTGATTTGATTTGGGGCATAAACCGCGATTCTTGCCGGATCAATGCTGTTACTAATACTGGATTTATTTGGCGTTCTTGAGACCATTTGACAATGGTTTCTAGGTAGGGAAAAGGATAAAGTGCTTGCCAATAAGCTGGCTGCTGTCTGAGAGCGAGGTATTCGGTTCTATCATCAGGTTTGTCGCGCTGCCGCAAACTCCCAATCATCCACAAACCTTCTAAGTTGTCTCCTACTCCAATTCGCATTAAACCGTCGGTAAACTGTTCGGCAATACTTGGCTCGACGCGGTTGGTAAATTCTATTTGCCACAGATTCCAAGCGTCTCTATCTTGACCTAATTGATAGAGTTCTTTCAATGCAGGAGATCCGGCCGTTGGTTCGGGGCGCTGAGGGAGTTGCACTACCTTGGGAGATAAGTCTCGGACTGTGGTAAAGTCGCCTACTGGCCAGCCGAGAAATACTGCCGATCGCCATGCGAAATATGATTCTGGATAGCGTACAATTGTATACTCAAATGCAGTCTTTGCATCTGCTTCGCGGCCTAGTTGCTTTGCCCATTTCCCGACCCAAAATGCTGCTTCTGGAGCTTGTTCGCTGTCGGGATTGTGGGTGGTTAATTCTCTCGCCCACTGCCAAGCTGATTTTAAATCTGCGGCTTTGGCATACTGTTGGGCGATCGCCCAACGCAATTCGCCTGCTTTATCAGAATTGTTGTATTTTGTCAATAGCAATTTGCGGGTTTCTGAGGCGGATTCACGACTACCTGCTTTGTCCAGAAGTTTGGATTTATCTAGCAAAGCTTCGGCGGCATAATTGGGGAATTTGCTGATTACCCGATCGAGATATACGATCGCATCCTTGGCATCACTCACCCGCGACAGCCGGATTAAACCCATCCCAGTATCTTCGGAATCGGGAAACTCCCGCACCAATTCTTGATAGGCAATTCTCGATTCCGGGATTTTGCCATCAAGCCACAAACCGCGAGCTTTGCGGTAAAGATTTTTAGCGGTGCGGGGAGCTTTCCCGTAAGCAATCGCTCCTTTGCCGTAATCCTGTTTTTCCCAATAACCAAAGGCAATTTCTTCCCAATCTTCTGGTTTCAAACTAGCGCTGTTTTGCTGCACTAATTGTTCTAAAATAGTGCCATAATCTTTGACATAATGACCGTGCTTTGCTACTAACAGCATCAACTCTGGCTGATTCGGGTTTTGTTTTAACTTGCCGAGGGCAATTTCTACGCTGCGCGGATGTGCGGGAAATTCAGTAATTGCCTGTTGCCAATATTCCGGCTTTGACTTGCCTAAAACATATAAAGCTTCCGCTGCTACCGGGTCGCTTGGATAGTTTTTTAGCAGTTCTTCCCAAGCTTTTTGTGCTTGGTTTTTGTCGCCGCTCAACTGGTAAGCTTGCGCGCGTTTTAGGGCAATATGAGAGGCTAAAAGTGGATATTCTTGCTCTAGTTTGTCCAGTAATTTTAATGCTTTGGCGGAATTTCCTTGCTGGATTAAATCACTGGCCAGCAGGTAGCGGGCGCGGCTTTGAGGGGAGATTTGCTGCTGCGGGTTCGTAGTTGCAGACTGAGTGGCTGCGAGTTCAACTAATTTCGCCGATCGCTCGATCGGTGACAGCGATACCAACATTTTGACTTCAGATGCGGAATTCGCTGCATCCACGGGCTGCTGAGCCTTCTGGAAGGGGCTTACACCCATCCATTTCGCCGCCGCCAGCCCTGAGCCGATCGCCATTACGCAAACTGAAACGCCGATTAAAACATAAACTCTGGTGTTGCGTCGCTTCTTCATGGGAAAATTTAAGAGAATTAAGAATAGAAAATCGATCGCCAGCAGACTTGGCTGCTATAGTACCAGAATTTATTTTGATGTGGAGCGGAGAATTTGGGCGATCGATCTATTAGGCCCCACGAAGGAAAAAGCACAAACCACCAACTACAAAGTACAATCAAAAATCTAAAATATAAAGTGTAAATCAAAACATGGAATTTCTAGTCACCGATACGCCCCGCTCTGTTTGGACGGGAGATGCCCTGGCAATTGGTCTATTTGAGGACGCGGTAGAGCTTACCGGCGATTTGGCAGAATTAGACGCACAACTGTCTGGCACGCTCAAAGAGCTGATTCAGGAAGTGGATTTTAAGGGCAAAGCGGACCAAAGCGCGATCGCCCGTGTCGGCGGCAATAGTCCGATTCGCAAAATTGCGATCGTCGGTTTGGGCAAAGCAGAGGACTTAAAATTAGACACCGTGCGGCAAGCTGCGGGTGTTTGCGCCCGGTTAGCCAAAAAGGAGAAATGCCAAACCCTGGGAATTAGCCTTCCTGTGTGGAAAAGTTCGCCGGATGTTACAGCAAGTGCGATCGCCGAAGGTGTAGAATTATCCCTGCATCAAGACAACCGTTTCAAATCGGAACCCGAGGATAAAAGCCCGCAAGTAGAACAAATTCATCTGCTCGGTTTTGCAGGTACCGAAAGTGCGATCGCCCGCGCCCGCCAAATCACTGCTGGAGTCATTTTAGCACGGGAATTAGTCGCAGCACCGGCCAATTATGTCACCCCAATTACAATGGCCGAAATCGCTCAAAGTCTAGCGGCCGAATGCGGCTTAGAATTAGAAATATTAGAGCAGGAAGACTGCGAAAAACTCGGCATGGGAGCCTTTCTCGGTGTTGCCAAAGCATCCGACTTGCCACCGAAATTCATCCACCTGACTTACAAACCCGCAGGCACACCGCGCCGCAAAATTGCGATCGTCGGCAAAGGATTAACCTTTGATTCCGGCGGTTTGAACATCAAGCCAACGGGTAGCGGCATCGAAATCATGAAAGTAGACATGGGCGGCGCTGCTGCTACTTTTGGGGCCGCAAAGGCGATCGGACACATCAAACCAGATGTCGAAGTTCACTTTATCAGCGCCGTCACCGAAAACATGATTAGCGGCCGCGCCATGCGCCCTGGAGACATCCTCACAGCTTCCAACGGCAAAACAATTGAAGTTAACAATACCGATGCAGAAGGTCGTTTAACCCTCGCTGACGCTTTGGTATTTGCTGATAAATTGGGAGTTGACGTAATTGTCGATTTAGCAACTCTGACTGGTGCTTGCGTAGTTGCTTTGGGCGAAGATATCGCAGGTTTGTGGAGTCCTCAAGATAGCGTCGCCGCCGAAATAGTCGCCGCCTCAGAATTGGCAGGCGAAAAGTTTTGGCGAATGCCGATGGAAGAGAAATATTTTGAAGGCTTGAAAGCTTTGCACGCTGATATGAAAAACACTGGGCCGCGTTACGGTGGTTCGATTACGGCAGCGCTATTTTTGAAGCAGTTTGTTAAGGATACTCCTTGGGCACATTTAGATATTGCTGGCCCAGTTTGGATCGAGAAAGAAAATGGCTGTAACGCACCCGGAGCAAGTGGTTTTGGGGTTCGGACTTTGGTGCATTTGGTACTGGGTGACGCTTAGTTATACCAATTTTCCAAATTAATGCAACAGTATATGTAGGGTGTGTCGCCATCGACAATCTCTAAAAAAGAGTGAAAATCTAATAGCGACGCACCTTACAGATTGGGTGAACGAAATAACCCTCCGTTTCAC
>JAJAYT010000105.1 GCA_026786085.1 Microcoleus sp. CAN_BIN18
ACCCGCAACTGCTGCACGAAACTTTCTCCAACCACGCCCAACTGTTCGGCCGCACCGCCTCAGAAGTAGCAAAACTCGATATGGGTTTGCATTTCCAACACTGGAACGTCAAGCCGTTTTCTCAGTTTAACAGAATCAGCATAGAAGCACTTCATGCCCGTAGCGCTAGAGCCGTAGTTTACGCTGTTTGGGATTGGTTTGAAGCCATCAATCAAAATCAAGATTTCCCCTTGTCAGCACAAATCGGCGCACTGCAAAATATGTTCCGACAGTCTGTTTACGGAGGCCCGACAGTTTATTCATTAATGCGATCGGCATCCCAAAAAGGCATTCCCACATTTTATTTGTGGGATGAAGGACTGATGCAATACGGTTACGGCAAAAAACTGGTGCGCGGCTCTGCTACAACTTTTGATTCTGATAGCCATTTAGACTCTGATTTTACCACACGCAAAGACGATTGTAAAGCTTTTCTCGCTACATTAGGATTTCCAGTTCCCAAAGGTGATATCGTCTCCACAGAAAATGGAGCTCTAGCAGTTGCGAGAGAAATTGGCTACCCAGTTGCTGTTAAGCCAGTAGTCGGCCATAAAGGAATTGGAGTCACCGCAGATGTGCGAGATGCTGAAGAATTGCAGGCGGCTTTTAAAAGAGCAGTTAAGGCAATTCCAGAAACAGAATCGGTGCGAGTAATTGTGGAAAATAGTATCACAGGATCTGATTTTAGGCTGCTGTGCGTTGACGGCAAATTTGTTTCTGCAACTGAACGCCGGCCAGCTTCGGTAACAGGAGACGGAGACTTAACAATTGGCGAATTGATCCGCCGTGAAAACCGCAAACCCGAACGTTTGGATACGCCAACTTCGGCGATGAGCAAAATTCAGTCCGACGAAGCGATGGAAATGTATCTGGAAGAACAAGGGCTGTCGTTGGATAGTGTCCTGGAGCGCGATCGCACTGTTGCTCTGCGAAAAGTGGCAAATCTTTCCGCAGGCGGTGTCAGCATCGATGCTACCCGCACTATTCACCCGGATAACATTGTTTTGGCTCAAGATATCGCCCTACATTTTCGGTTAACTTGTTTGGGGGTTGATGTGATAACAGAAACTCTCGCCAAATCTTGGAAAACCGGGAATTTTGGGATTCTCGAAATCAATGCCGCCCCGGGAATTTTTATGCACCTCAATCCGGCTTTAGGAGAAGGGGTTGATGTGCCTTCGCATATTATCGAAACTTTCTTTGCATCGGGAAAATCAGCCAGAATTCCGATTATTACTTTTAACAGAATTTCGGTGCACGAACTGCAAGAAACAATCGACCACATTCTGTTGCAGCATCCCGATTGGACAATCGGTGCTGTTTGTCGCGCTGGACTTTTTGTCAACCGTTCTGAAAAGGTTTTGCAGAAAAACTACAATCTTAATGTGCAAACTTTGCTGCGGAATCCCAAGCTCGATTTGTTGATAGCTGAATATCCGGAAGATGTTTTGGAAGCTGAGGGAATGTTTTATCGGGGCAGCAATATGGTGGTGCTGGACAATCCGGGGGAAACTGAGATGATTTTGGTCAGAGAAAGCACTGATGAGGATACTGTTGTGGTGAGGGAAGGAAGTAATATTTCTATTCGCCGCCAGGGATTGATCGAACAGTACAGTCTGGGGGATGATGAACCGTTTTCGCGGGTTTATTTGAAGGAAATCGGGACTGTTTTGTAGGGTGCGAATTGTTACCTTGGTAAGGTGCGCATTGCGCACCCTACAGTTAATAGTTATTAAGGTGCGCATTGACTTAGGTAAGGTGCGCCCATAAGCACCCTACAGTTAATAGTTAGTCAGGTGCGCATTACTATTTAGGTAAGGTGCGCCCATAAGCACCCTACAGTTAAAATTTTGGTGTTAATCGCCGCGACAATTTATAATTGTAGTAATGCCAGATTACCAATTACTAACACTATCATGTCTTTACAATTTATTAGCATTCCGCCAACAACCGATCGCAAACCAGTCGCTTTGATTGTCGCTTTGCACGGATGGGGTGCTAATGCTCGGGATTTGACTTCCTTAGCACCGGCTTTCAATTTGCCGGATTATCAGTTTGTGTTTCCCGATGCTCCGTTTCCCCATCCCCAGGTAATGAGTGGCAAAATGTGGTATGACCTTCAAAGTAAAGACGCTCGCGGATTGGTAGAAAGCCGACAATTGCTGAGGGAATTGTTGCTGTCTTTGGAAAGCAGCACGGGCGTACCTTTGTCTCGCACGATTTTAGGCGGCTTTTCTCAGGGCGGAGCGATGACTCTGGATGTGGGATTGACTTTACCTGTAGCGGGTTTAATTTGTCTGAGCGGTTATTTGCACCCGTCGATTTCTCCTGTTGCTGGGAGTGCTTTGCCACCTGTTTTAATCGTGCACGGTACTCAAGATACTATTGTGCCCGTTAGTGCTGCTGTGCGATCGCGCGACAGTTTGACTGCTTGGGGATCTGCGGTGCAGTATCGAGAATTTAACATGGGACACGAGATTCTGCCCGAAGTTGTAGATGTAATGCGAAGTTTTGTTGTAGAAACTGTGTCGAAATGTGATTAAAGGCTTAGTATATAGTATGGCGTTCGTCTAGGGCAGGGGTAAAAAAAATGAAAACTTTAACCAAAGCATCGCGCGATATTGCTGTACTTACTTCTCAGGACGTGGCAGAATTGGCTGTCCGTTTGGAAGTTGACGATTATACAGATCCTTTTGAGGGATTGAATGATTGGCATTTGTTGCGATCGCTTGCCTTTCAGCGGCCGGAGATGGTTGAACCTTATCTCCACCTTCTGGATATGGAAGCCTACGACGAAGCATAGCCTTAAAAATCTAGCTCAAAAATCTCGACGGAATTGAGGAAGAAGTTGGCAGCATATTTTGTTGTGCATTGAACAGATGAGTTAGGAGTTTTTATCTGTTTCATCTGAACTTCTTTCTTGATTCTTTTTTTATGAGAACATGAGTTATTGTAGGCTGCGTCAGGGCTGAATGTGACGACTATAAAGTAATAATTTTTTCCCTGACGCACCTGATGGTTATACTACCAAGAAAGAGTTGGGTTTGTATATACTAGCCCTTGAAGAACCCAGGTAGGTGCGTCGCTATGAGATTGTCGATACTTAGTTAGGGATTTTTAATGGCGACGGCACCCTACGACTTCAAATCTCAAATATAAAATCATATGGTGAAGGGGAGACGAATTTTAATTGGGGTTAGTGGTGGGATTGCGGCTTATAAAGTTTGTGAAGTAGTTTCAACTTTGGCGAAGGCTGGAGCTGATATTAAAGTGATTGTTACTGATGCGGCTGGGGAGTTTGTAACGCCTTTAACTTTTGCTACTCTTTCCCGCCATCCTGCTTTTACGGACAAGGATTTTTGGCAAGCAAATCACGGCCGCCCGCTGCACATTCAACTGGGAGAATGGGCGGAAGTTTTTGTTATTGCTCCCCTGACTGCTAATACTTTGGCGAAGCTGGCGGGGGGTTTTGCTGATAATTTGCTGACTAATACTGTGTTGGCTTCTAATTGCCCGATTCTGCTGGCACCGGCGATGAATACGGATATGTGGGAACAGCCGACGGTGCAGCGGAATTGGCGGGATGTGTTGACTTATCGGCGCTATCATGTTGCGAATCCGGGGGCGGGAATGCTGGCGTGCGATCGCGCGGGTGTTGGCCGGATGGCAGAACCTGGTGAGATTTTGCCTCATATTGAGTCGCTTTTGTATGCGAAGGGCGATCGAGATTTAGCGGGCAAACGGGTGTTAATCAGTGCGGGAGGAACGCGGGAACACCTCGATCCGGTGCGGTTTATCGGCAATCCTTCCACGGGCAAAATGGGCGTAGCTTTGGCGCAAGCTGCACAGCATCGAGGCGCGACGGTGACGCTGGTACATAGTATCACTGGGGAATTGCCGCTGTCTGGGGTGCGGGCGATCGCCGTTACCAGTGCCCAAGAAATGCGGCAGGCGATGCTGGAATGCTTTCACGATGCGGATTTGACGGTGATGGCGGCGGCGGTTGCGGATGTGAAACCGGCTGATTATAGTAGTGAGAAGTTGCCGAAGCGATCGCTCCCGAATAGTTTACCATTAGCACCCGTAGCGGATATTTTGGCAGAGTTGGGAAGCTTGAAACAGCCGCACCAAAAACTGATCGGGTTTGCAGCACAAACTGGAGATATTGTCAAGCCTGCGATCGAGAAATTGCGGGCTAAGAGGCTGGATGCGATCGCCGCCAACCCGATCGATCAAATAGGTGCAGGTTTCGGCAGCAATACCAATCAAGCAATATTAATTAATGCCGCCGGCAAGCAAGTAGAAATAGCACCTTGTAGCAAGCTAGAAATGGCTCACCGATTGTTAGATTTTGTGATGGAGGCGTGAATTTGCAACTTTTTTATTAACTAAATTAGCAGGTTCGGGCGATAATTCTGATTCCACAAAAGTCGTTGATTCAGACTCAGCCGACAACTCAATATCTGCGACAGTAATTTCTAGTTGAAATCCTAACGCTTCGAGCAATTCTACCAAACTGTAAATTTCCGAACCGCCGCTTTCTGTCAGCATCTTGTCTAGTTTTTCGTGATGCTCTTTTGCTGACTCCGAAAGAGCATTCATCCTGATTCGAGCCTCAATCACATTTCTGATCGCATTTCTCAGGAGTGCGGGTTCAGGGCCTTTTTCTTCCAAAATAGCCCCGATATAGCCAGCAGCTTCTTCGGGATCTTTGAGAGATTCAATTAGGTACTCGCGGTAGCTATGACTTGTCGGTGCTTTCACGTCTTTCATAATCTTTCCAGTATACTATAGCTTGTCGAATGTCTTGTTCTTGAGTGCTTTTATTTCCGGCTACTAGGATGACCACAATTGTCAACCCAAATTGTCCGAAGTAGATGCGGTAGCCCGGGCCATAATTAATTCTGAGTTCAAAAACTCCTTCTCCTACTGACTTGATATCTCCGAGATTGCCTTGTTGAACTCGGTCAAGCCTAGACTTGATTCTAACTCTAACATTCCGATCGCGGACGGAATCAAGCCACTCGTCGAAAGGAAATTTGCCATCTGATGTACCGTAGCTTGTAATTTCTCTCTCGTTGTACTTCCATAATTTTATCTTAATTCTTTGCCAATTTCTATCATAAGGCTGTGAAGCCTAGCTATCCCGTAGGGAATCGCCCCCGCATTCAAAAAGCAAATCATACTTAAGACAGAGGCATTCGATCGCATTTTAGGTGAACGTTGTGCAGGAAACTTTAATTAAAACAGGGGATTGTCAATGAACTTTAAATCGATCGCCAAAACCAATCTACTATTCGGAAGCCTGATAATTAGCCTCGGATTGCAAACACTTCCAGCCGCCGCCGCAGTCACCGACGCGCAAGTTTCCGCCCTCGTAGAAGCGCTGCGACAAGCCGCGCCACCGCAAACCGCAAATGACGGAATGTACAGTAAGTGGCAAGTTTTACCGGGTAATATTTCCCGCTGGGCAAAATTCTGTACCAAACAAGATTTAACACCGCAACAATTTGAAGCCGACGCCACAAAAGCCAAAACAATTGTTACCTGTATCGTGCGCGATTTGCTGCGCGACGAATACAAAGCTAGCGGTAACAATGAAACAGCCGCTATCCGTCGCGCCGCTTGCTGGTGGATGACTGGGGAATCCGCAGCTTGCAAAAGTGGCGCAACTGCTACTTATGCGAATAAGGTTGTCAGCGTTTATCAGCAGCAGCGGCCTAAAAAGTAAGGTTTGTGCTGCGGGATTTAGATTTTTTTGACCGCTGATTAAGGCAGATAATTTTGTGCTGATAGACAGATAAGAGCGATTTGATATCAAATTCAATTATCCTATAAGCGCCAAAGATTCTTGAGAACATTAATCAGCTCTTTCTGCCGTCGAGCGATTACTTCTGGCGTCCATTCCTGTTCCCGCAGCACTTGGGTAGTAAGTACAAAGGGTGAAATACCTGTTTTAGTGGTGAAATACTTCTGCTTTTTCACATCAAAATCATAATTTTGTGCCTGAGTATTTTTCGCAGAAGATAGCAAAACTAAGTTGCCAAGACGATGCACATATTGATCGCGCTCTTGCTGACTAGGAAACCATTTCATCCACTCACTATTAGCGCCTGGATTTTGCGGAAGTACGTGCTCGACAGTAATATTGGAGAAGTTGTAAGATGCTTCACCTTCTGAGAGAGCAGCATCTAAGCGCACCAAGACATAACGACGAATTTTTTTAATTAGGTAAAGGTCACTATCGAGGACTTTAACGATGTTGTTGGACTCTTCAGGAGTAAACTGGAGCGGTGAATTGGAATTGAATAAGTCTTCCTCTTGTTCAATAGCATTTAGCAATCGGCTGTAACGTTCAATGCGCTTATTGATATTAGATCGGACAATCATTAAACCTGCAGCTAGGCGGTCTAAATCAGTAAAAAAACGCACCAAATTATCGGGGTTATTACGATTGCGCGATAGGTAGAAAATGGCAGGCGGTATCCAGTCGAAATTATCAATATTGTCTAAAAATTTAAACAGTTGATTTATTTCTTCTGCACGCCAAACACTTTCATACCTTAAGCTCACAATTTCTGAAAAAGCATTAGCATAAGGAGCTAAAATCTCATCAATAAATTGCTGAGGCGCCGCAGGATTGATGTTTTCCTGAAAATCTTTAAGGACGCTCTTGTTGAGTTTTTTCTTGTCCTTAATCATGCGAATATGAGAAAACAGGTTTTTGAATAGCTCGCGTCCCAGATCCTCCTCGATATCTTCCCACTTTTTAGTATATTTTTGTTTTTGCTGTTGGGGTATTTTTCCAATAATGTCAGCTTTCAAGATATCAGTTAGGGAGAGATCTAATCCCCTATTGTTCAACACAGAAAATATACGATATGCAGAGTCAAAGTCAGGCGTAGAAACCACTACCAAGAAGCACTGAGTAATGATGAACTGGGCAAGGCGTATACAGCACTGTTCGCCTATCGCCTGGAAACGTTGCAAGAATAAATGTGCATTTTCTTTAATCAGCTTCTGACTCTCCATCAGATCAGCACTGTTCAATTCTTTGAGCTTGTTAATACCACCTTCATTTTGAATATATACCTTAAAAAAGTCTGCATCTTGCTCGCGCAAAGTCAGACGGTAACGATTAGGAGTACCCGCAATTAAACTGCCTCTTTGGTATAGAAAAGTGGTCAAGTCATTGGCGTGTTCTGTTGGCAATGATGCCCTAAGAGCAGCTAGTAGTATGGTGAGCGTGGTTAGACGTTGTTGACCATCTACAATTTCAGCGGCTGGCTGCTCTGATTTAATCAAAACAATGCTGCCTAGAAAGTAGGGGTTGAGTTCATCAATCGTCTCGTTACCATCTCCCAAGAATGTTAAGAGGTCTTCCAGCAGTTCCCCAGCTTCCTCCTTTGTCCAAGCATAGGGACGCTGGTAGAGGGGAATGATGAACACAAAGTCATCGCTAAAGATTTTCCTAATTGGGTGTTCCTCACCCTTGATGCTGACACGATTCATGCTTGGTTCCTGTGTTATATGTGGTTGGTAATTGCTTCTTTAAAGTCAATTTTTCCTGTTACTAGAATACCATGCTCAAGCTTGGAAACGCTAACTCTCAATTTAGCCTATGCAGCCTAGTTTAATCCGTCCCGCCGCAAGTTTAAATCTGCGGCTAAATTACCCATTTTCCGCCTGACTTCTCATCAACTTTTGCACACTCCCCAACGCCCGATTTAATTCGTAACTCTTTCTTTCCGAATTCTGCAAAAAAGCCTGCTGTTCTTCCTCAATCATTAACACATCCTGCCGCACCAAACCATCTAATAATTTTTGAGCCGCACCGAAACAACTATCTTTGATAAACTTGCGAAACCAAACAGGCAATTTGTGCAGCCGCCAAAACGCATTTAATGAGGTAAAATGAATTAAATAAGCACGAGTTGCTGTCTCGCTTACCGGGCAAACCAAGCAGTAAATCTTAAAGTCATTTCCCAAAGTTGAAACCCAGTGTGGATAAACGTAACTCACATCTAGCGGTTCCGGGTGCAGTTTCCGCAGAGATTTAAAAAATAACTGGGAAATTGACCAGATTTTATCTATTTTGTAATAACTTTGTGCCTGATAGCGGGCAGTTACTTGATGCTCGTCTTCTGCTAAAGTATCTAATACCGGATTGGCCCAAGCTTGTAAGTCTTCGTGCAAATGTCCGTGGTACATATCCATCAAGTTTTCAATTAAAAATGAATAGTGTGTCTGACAGTCGATGACAGAAACAGTGGCGATATAATTGAGATGTTCCCACTCAGGCAAATCCAGTAAATTGGTTTTTTCGGCTTGGGTTGCGTCGCCGGGAAACAGCCAAATAAAACCGTTTTGTTCCTTGACTGGATAAGAGCGAATTTTGCAGTTAGGTAGCTTTTGATTTTCTGCTAAATAATCGACTTCGGCGCATTCTCCGCTGGCATTTAACCGCCATCCGTGGTACGCGCATTCGATTAAATCGCCTTTGATTTTGCCGTGGCTGAGTTTAACTTGTCGGTGCGGACATCTGTCTTCTAAAGCGTTGATTTTGCCTGCACTGTCGCGGAAAAGTACGATCGCCCGATGCCACAATATCACAGCCCGCGGCTGACTCTGTACCTCTGTGCTGCGGGCGACTGTATACCATTGCTCGAAATTAATGCTCAACTCGCGGATGTGAGTTTTTTGTCCCGTTGCAGATGCGGATTTTATCGCCTTGTCTTGCATTACAAATGTTCCCAAATAACGCCCATAAAACAACCCAATTTTACAAAATAACAGCCGGGAAAGTAACGACCGTAAATTTTTTTAAATCTCCCTTCTGACGGATACTTGTCGCTGGCTAAATGCTTCAACCAGCTTGGTGAAAATCTAAATTTTAATAATCTTGAAGCATTACGAAATCCGTATTTGGAACAGTCGGGCATAAAATCTCTCGCTGCACCTATTATGTAGCCGAGTGTAGCAGGTGTTTCGACTTCCGATACATTATCTAAAAAGACGACTTTGCCGTGCGGATTTAATAATATTTTAATTGCTTGGAATGTAGTGGGGAGATGTTTGAGGTGGTGAAAAGTGGAGCAACTTACGATTAAATCGAATTTACGATCTTCGAGTTCTTCCAAGCTGCTGATATCCATTTGGATGTATTCTATATTGGGTGCGGGGCGTTTGTGGCGGGCGATATCTAGCAGTTTTTCTGACAAATCTACCGCCACTACTCGATCGTAATATTTAGCCAATTCACTAGCAAGAATTCCCGAACCGCAGCCAATATCTAATGCTGTACCTTTGCTGGCAGATAGGTTGTTCGTAAAGAAATCGTTCTGGCTTTGCAAGGTGGCGGCGAAATCGTATTCTGTTGCAAAAGCATCAAACGTTACTGATTTATTGCGAATTTTTTGGTTACTTTTTAGCATTGATTTTTGCCTGAAACTCATTTTATATTTTAACCGCAAATGCACTCCGATAAACACCGATTATAAACAGTTTCTCCAGACATCGGAATTTTATTTTTCCGAATGCAGTGCGACCCAGCTACAAACCAATTTGATCAATAGGTCATTGCGAAAAAACAATAGTAGGTTGTAGGGGCGGGTTTAGCTAAAAATCTATGATACAAGCCAGTTTGTGAAGGCAAAACCCGCCCTCCCCCTCCCCTAAGAATCTATGATAGAAGCCAGTTTGTGAAGGCAAAACTTAGTCGTCGTTCCAGCGGACAGGATATAAATCCGCCCCGCTGGCAACCTTAGATTTTTAGTACGCCTTCTGGATTCACCGTTAAGAGCGATCGCCTTTGCAAACCCTCCTGATATAAAATAGCATTAGCTGCCAACAAACCGCTGCTCACAGCCCTTTCCATTAAACCGCAAGGAAACGGCATTTTTACCCAATCTCCCGCAAACAAAAGATTCGGCACAGCACAGCAAGTCTCCGGGCGTTCCGCATAACTACCGGGCGGATAACCGGAGAAATTCTTTTGATTTACCAACTCCCGGTGTAGCAGAGTTGCTGCTTTTAATTCCGGCACAATTTCATACAATTCTTCCTCAAAAGTCGCGAGCAAAACTTCCTGGTTCGGAAATTCCTTTTCCTTGTAACAATAAGCGTGCAGTTCCACTACGCTACCGCCAGTTTTCTGATTCCACTCGATGAACTGATCCTGAATTTTGTGGTAAAGTGTGATGCTGTCAGTCAGTTTGTAGCCCGACAGTGAACTGAAATTGCTGTGTTCCCAGGGAAAATCGCGATCGAACCAAAAACGCCCCACCGCAAACGGATCGGCTATTTTCAAGCCCTCGATTCGGCTCTGCACCTGGGGATTCACCTCACCGCTACCCAAACTAAACAAATGCTGCATCCCCGGAACATCCGCCGCAAAAACATAATAATCAGCCTTCAATGTTTCCCCCACATTCTGCGGCTGCGACTTATTCGTAGCGGCGGCTAACTGTATCTCATCGGCTTTTTTCTCAACTACCTTAAATCTCGGCAAATCCCGCTGAGCAGGCCCGCTCACAACTCGCCCCTCAGCATCAAAAACTGCCCCGTGACAAGGACAGTGAAATTGACCATCGTTTTGTTTCTGAACCGTGCAGCCTTGGTGAGTGCAGCTCAGAGAAATCGCCTCTTTCCCTCCTGGTGCGGCAGCAAATACGGTGTCCCCAGCGCCGAAATATTCCGTAGAGTTGCTGTCAGTTAACAGCGTGTTTCGTTTCACCCAAAAAGGAACTTTACTTTGCACGTCTCCCGACTGATAAGTCAAAGAATCAATCTGGCCATTTTCCCAGTGAATATTACTAACTGCGACATCTGTTAATACTTTGCCACCTTTGCTTTCAATGGCTTTGGCAATCGGCTGCACCAAACTCGTACCCATATCTTGCCGCGTGCCGTTGAAGGCTAAACCTTCGGGATTTCCGAAAAAGTAAAAGTGGAAAAATTGCATTAATTCTCCCACACTCAATTCGTCGGGAGCGTTGAGGCTGGATTTGGCAAAAGGCAGAAAATACAAGTCGTAAAGTCCGCGCGGGAATTCACCTTTTACCCAGTCGGCAACTGATATATTGTCGAGGCGAGCAAAACTTTTTTGAGTTTGAAAGCCGCCAATTTCCCGAAATACTTGCCAGTGAGCGGGTTTTGTCAGATTGATTCCCCACTTGAGTCGATTGGGAGAAGATATCCCCAAGTCAACTATATTCCAGGGGAAAGCTGAATGGTTGGGACGGAAAACTTCTGGTTGGTATTTGCCGTCTCGAAACACGACGGCGTAGGATTCTAAAGATACAAAGTTATCGGTAATTTCTAATTCTTCAACCACACTTTTGAGGTTGTAATATTGCGGGAAAAAACCGTGGAAACCGTGTTCCATCATAAAGGTTTCGTTCCCGACTTGTATCGGCCAGCTAGCAATTTTGCCGCCGAGTTGGGGCGATTTGTCCAGCAGCATCACGGCGAAACCCCGTTGGGACAGTTCGTAAGCACAGGCGAGTCCGGCTAAGCCTGCGCCGACAACTACAACGGTTTTAGGTTTATTCAGCATTCGCGGCAAGTCGATCGAATCTTGCCCAAAAACGACGGGATCGGGCTTGGAAAATCGAGAGTAGCCCAGTAGCCCGCCGGCGGCACCGACTCCCAGGAATTTGAGGGCGGTGCGTCTAGAAACTGGTTGCGATAGCGGTGGATTGGTTGATTCACTCATAAGGGTGGTTCACACAAATAGGTCATCCGATTTTAGATTTCAGATTTTAGAGGCGACTCGCGGATGCTTCCGGGGACTTGTACATCAAAACATCTCAAATCGCCTTTTGTCTCTAAAATTCTTCCGCGATCGGGTATATGCCATAAGCCATATATCATAAGACCTAAAACATGATACTGGCAGAAATAGTCAGACACATTACCGAGTTGCAGCGAGTCGATCGCAAATAATCTATCTGAGGTATGATGTTTCTAGGGTCAATGTAAAGTAACGTCAATCCCGCTGCACCGAGATCCAAGTGTAAAACCGATTACCTAAAATCCCTAGATTTATTACCCGTGACAGTTAAACTATCGTGGAAATTGCGCCGCCGAGAGTTTCTGAAAGCTTTCTCACTCGGCTTAGCCGCCCCTTTTTTCTATAACAACACCGCAGCACATTCTCAAGACTATTCAAATCTCGAAAAAAGTGCGTTAGCCACCAATCCCACAGCCCGAGAAAACCAAAAACCCGGCACCACAGACTGGGAGTTGGAAAATCCTGCTATCAAGCGAGAAATCGAAGGTTATGCGTCTCTGACTAGCGTCAATCTCGGCGGCGAAATTAAATTATTTGTCAATACTAAAGAACCCAATTATACCATAGAAATATTCCGCACCGGATGGTATGATGGACTCGGCGGCCGCCGGATGAACGACCCAATTGTGCGGAAGGGAATCAGACAGTCTCCGCCGAGAGAAGATGAAGCATCGGGACTAATAGAATGCGATTGGAAAGACCCGTATATTTTGCGAATTGGCGATCGCCCTTCGGACTGGACTAGCGGCATTTATTTAGCAAAACTCACCACCAGCCGAACGTCCAAGCAAAGTTATATCATCTTTACAGTCCGGGATGACGATCGCAAATCCGACATTTTATTTCAATCCAGCGTTACCACTTTCCAGGCTTACAACAATTGGGGCTACAAATCACTTTACCGCTGGAATAGTAAGGCAAAACAAGCCTACAAAGTTTCCTTTAATCGGCCCTACGCCATGAGTCCCAACCGCAAAGCAGCTTACGGTATAGGTGCGGGGGAATTTCTGACAAACTTTCAGCCAAAAAGGAGAACTTCGAGCGCTGGTTGGGAATACAATATGGTCAGATGGCTAGAAAAAGAAGGCTACGATGTTACCTATGCCACCAATATTGACACGCATTTTAACTCCCGGTTGCTGTTGTCTCACAAAGCATTTTTGTCCGTAGGTCACGACGAATATTGGTCGCGAGATATGCGGAAAAATATAGAAGCAGCTAGAGATGAAGGAGTCAGCCTCGGCTTTTTTGGTTCCAATATTTGCTACTGGCAGATCCGTCTAGAACCCAGCCGGATTACTGGCGAAGTCAACCGAACTATAGTTGCTTATAAAGAAATGGCAGATTTAGATCCTATGGGCGGATTGAGAGCAGAAGTTGGGGCCGTTAATTTACCCGTAGAAATAGCGGCGGTTGGGAAATTAAACAACGGCATCGGCAAACCAGAACGCAATCAAATATCAACAAACTATAATAAATCCCCAGCACTTTATTCCTTAGTAACAACTCGCTGGCGAGACCGCACTGTAGGCAGTCCAGAAGATGCTTTAATCGGCGTTATGTACGAGACATTTCAAGTTAATTCTGATATTGTCATTGATGAAAGTGCTCCAGATTGGCTGCTAGAAAAAACCCAGTTAAAAACGGGCGACAAGTTGCCGGGACTGTTGGGTTATGAGGTCGATCGAATGTTTGGCAATGCCCCGAAAAACATAGTTCGGATCGCCCATTCTCCATACCCTTACGGCGGCGGCACTCGCTATGCTGACATGACGGTTTATACAGCAAATTCGGGGGCGAAAGTATTCGCGACTGGTTCCATGCAGTGGGCGTGGGGATTGGATGATTACAATGCGCCACAATTGCGGCTACCAGTTTTAAATGCTGGAGCTCAGCAGATAACGCGAAACGTTTTGGCAAAGCTGTTAAATTCAGCTAAGTAGAAGCAAGAAGGCTATCAAGGCTTCGCTAGTTTCATCGGGGCGCGCATAAACTCCGAGATTTCAACCGCTGAGGGTGCTTAAGATCGATCGTACATAAACAAAATACCACCGTCGAAACTAAAGCCAAAACCGCAGGAACCAAAGGCATCCAGCCTCCGAAAGCCATAATTACCATTGAACTTTGATATACCACAAAAATCATAGCACCAAGAGCGATCGTCCGCGCCCGGCCAACAACCCGCCCGTCACAGCCACCAACCACACAAAAATAGCATCTCCCCACTGTATCCCCTGCCATTGGGGCAAAACCCACAATAGCGGTCTTTTGTCAATGACAGCGCTGAGAATTTGACTCACCATCTGAGTGTGAATCCACACTCCCGGCATCTTACCATAAACAGTATCAGCATAGTCCTTAGAAACTTCCGAAGTATGACCAATTAAGACAATTTTATCCTTGACTAAATCAGAGGTTATTTTCCCTGACAATACTTCTTGAAGCGTCACTTTAAAAGCTGGTTTGGGGTTGGCGCGGTAGTTGAGCAATACTTGACTGACTAGCCCCTTTAAATTTTGATAACCTGCTGTACGATTCGCCAATCTTGGAAAAGTAACGTCACCAATTCGCCACTCTTGATTTTGAGTTGTTGCTGATTTTATGCCTTGATTTTCCAAAAACCGCAAAGCCAACAGCAAGCTGAAGCTGTTGGGAGTTTTACAATTATTAGTGAAATTAGAAAGATTGGGCTGATAGGATAGAGATTGCCGGCGAATAGTGCTACCTTTTTCGTTAGCCGTTTCATCGTGCGGTAAATTGCTAAAACTAACTTGATTTGTTAGTTTTTCTTGTGAAAACTCCGGCGGTGGATCGTATTTTTTATCGTAACCGTAGCTGCATATAGTAATAAGATTGGGATGGCTGTCGAAGTGAGTAATTAAATTTTTTCGACCAGGCTCTCTTGCTAAATTGCGGTGTATATTTAAACCAATTGCTAAAGGTTGAAACTGCTGCAATTTGTCGATCGCCCCGGCGATTGTAGCATCATTTTGAGGATAGCCGTACTTCTCAACATCCTTGTCTGTAATTTCCACAACCAACAACCGATTATCAATGGGTTCAGCTTGTCGCTGATTGATTAGGCGATCGAACATTGACAATTCCCACGGCTGCATCACCCCCAGAGAGCGCGCACCCATCACAGCCAGGGTACACCCGGCACTCGCCAAAATCGCCGACTTCAAGCGCGAAAAACCCTTAACCGGCGGCCTTTTTGGAGCGCTCGAAGTCGCAGTTAAATCCTCCGCAATCACAGGCGTATCGGCGGTGCGCACTGCGCACCCTACGGGAGATGTTTGGCGGTTTGTGTTGAATGCTATAATCGGGCGATCGCCAGCACAGTCAAATATTTGCACCCACATCCCAACTTTTGCCAACTGCTGCCGCCAACTGCGCCGTCAACCGCCCCAAAACCATGCACTACCAGTCCCAGCAGCACCGCCAAAAACACGCGACTCAGAAAAAAATTAAAACTGCTATTTTTTACTGTTTGACAGCCATATTTTTTTGTTGGAGCACTGCAAACCTCGCTACAATTGCCCAAAATACAGGCCAGGGCGGGCTGAACGGGCGAGAAATGAGAAATTTGCTCGATCGGGGAAACCTCACCGAAGCCGTCACCAGAATCGAACTCGACTGGGAAGAAGACTATCAAAAATACTTTAAACAAGACTTTGGGGCCCGCGCCAAAACCGCCGCCGAAATATCAAAAACTCTCTCCCGCCTAGCAGTTCAAACCAAGAAAAGACCAGCTTTAATTTACGCCATCCCGCGCACAGACCAACTAGAATTAATCTTAATATTGCCCGATCGCCCGCCAATCCTCCACAGCATCCCGTCCGCCAAACAACAGAATTTGGTGGCAGTAGTCAAAGAATTTAACAGCGAAATCACCAACCCCAGAAAAATCAACACTACCAGCTATCTAGAATCAGCCCAAAAACTTTATCAATGGATAATTGCACCCTTAGAAACAGATTTGCAAACAGCAAAAATTGAAACCTTGCTGTTCTGCGTCGGCGAAGGTTTGCGCACCGTACCGCTAGCAGCAATGCACGACGGACAGCAATTTCTGACCCAAAAATATAGCATCTCTCGCATCCCCGCCTTCAAATTCACAGACAGCAATTACGCCGACCTCAAAAATACCCAAGTCCTAGCAATGGGAGCATCAAATTTCTCAGAAACTGCGAACAAAGAACCGTTACCAGCAGTGCCGTTAGAATTGAGTGCGATCGCCCGACAGTGGCCCGGTCAATTTTTTTTGAATGAAGATTTCACCATAGTAAACTTGCAATCCCAGCGACTGCAACAAAGATACGGAATCATCCACCTCGCCACCCATTCAGAATTTCGCCCCGGAACCCCAAACAACTCCTACATTCAATTTTGGGACACCCAACTTACACTCAATCAAATGAGAGATTTAAAATGGCAAAATCCACCCCTTGAACTGTTAGTGTTAAGTTCTTGTAGAACCGCTTTGGGAAACCCAGAAGCAGAACTCGGATTTGCAGGTTTAGCACTGCAATCGGGAGCAAAATCAGCCCTCGCCAGCCTGTGGTACGTCAGCGATGCGGGGACTTTAGCGCTGATGACAGAATTTTACCAGCAGTTAAAAAGCAGCACGCCCAAAGATGCTCCAATCATCAAAGCTGAAGCGATGCGACGATCGCAAATTGCTGCTATCGAAGGCAAACTGACGATCGAAAATCGTCAACTGCGAAGTTCCAGGGGCGAAACTCCCTTGCCTCCGTCCATCCCCAAACTCGACAGCAAAAATTTATCCCACCCGTACTATTGGGCAGCATTCAGCATAATCGGCAGTCCTTGGTAAGTACGGCTCTTGACCGGTAGTGATGATACGCTGTAGAACATAGAGGAATTGAATATCTGTAGCTGTCGCTCAACAAACCACCACCAACCTGCAATCGATCAAGCGGGAGCCTTCAAGGGGAAACAACAGTCAGGAACTCAGGTCTAAAGACACTGAGCTTGGTCGCGAGCAAGTCTCGAAGCAAGTTATTCTGACCAGCCTAAGACTTTCGAGGTCTACGTTATTTGAGTCACGACACTCCTTGAATGCGACGCTAGTTTTCCGCTCTGTCGCTAGTGGTTAAACAGTTTTAAAGTCACTGAAACAGTGCTGCTAGCCTAACAAGCTCTCATAACATCGGCGAAGCGAACATTACCCCGCAAGGGAGGCCAAACAAAGGCAACCATTATGCGTACAGGATTGTGAAGCTTGAAATGGTAATTGTCCCATTGAAAGTACATTACAAAAGTACACAAGAGTCAAACAATCCCAAGGCGGTAATGGAAAGATTC
>JAJAYT010000106.1 GCA_026786085.1 Microcoleus sp. CAN_BIN18
GAATTCTATAAACAACTGAAATCAATCCTTAGCAACCGTGGTATTGAATTGATCACAGTCAATCCAGCTTTTACAAGTATTATTGGCTTGTTCAAATACCTCAAAATGTACGGACTCGCCAGCGATGAAGCGGCTGCTTTAGTGATTGCCCGTAGAGGTATGAGATTAGGTGAAAAACTCCCAAACTCCATAACCGCCTATATCGAGGTGAACTCGAACAAGCACGTAGGGAGTCAATGGGTAGAACTAAATAGAAAGACCAAGCAATCCGGTATAGTGAATCGTAGACACGATTATTATACTGTTTCTAACTGGAGTTTTCTGGTCAACCCCAAAGAGGTCTGCTCTTAAGCGTTCGCGCACTAGGGAAGATTTGCTTAAACTTATACCGTAGAAGTTTAAATCTAGGTAAACCTAGATTTTTAGAAGCGGTGAAAATCAACTACCAGCGACCGATTATTAACGACGATTTACTAACACAACCAATGATCGACGACCTACTAACAATGACAAATGTGTTTGCGATCGCGCTCAAGCAAAAGCAGTACAAAACCTATATCCTCTCCGACGAAACCGCTAACTCCAGTCTAGAAGTTGTACCGGAACGGGGCGGTATTGCCACTAGCTGGCTGGTTGAAGGCAAAGAAATGTTCTACTTGGACGCGGAACGGTTCGCCAATCCCGATTTGACTGTACGCGGCGGGATTCCCATCTTGTTTCCCATCTGTGGCAATCTCCCCGAAAATACTTACACCCACAAGGGAGTCGAGCTTCATCTCAACCAGCACGGCTTTGCTCGCGATTTGCCTTGGACGGCGACGGAACAAGTTACGGAGGGTTGCGCGGCTCTTACCCTGGTGCTTAACAGCAGCGAGAAGACCCAGGCTGTTTATCCCTTTGATTTCCAATTAGCTTTTACTTATCAAATTAAAGGCAATTCTTTGGAAATTGTGCAGGAATACACTAATCTTGGTGCAGAACCCATGCCCTTTTCTAGCGGCTTGCACCCTTATTTTTTAGCTCCCGACAAGACAAATCTCCGCTTTGAGATTCCTGGGATGCAGTACAGAGATCAGAATACTCACTCCAAGGGTTATTTCACGGGGGTTTTTGACCCGACGCTGGATGAAATTGATGTTTCCTTTGATGAGCTCACCGGCCTGGCTGCTACTGTCACTGACGCGGGGCGGGGCTTGCGGCTCACCGTCAGTTACAACTCCAGCTATGGGAAGTTGGTTTTCTGGACTGTCAAGGGCAAGGATTTTTACTGTGTGGAACCTTGGACGGCTCCTCGAAATGCCCTGAACACTGGCGAACACTTGATTTATTTGCAGCCGGGAGCCACTTGCCAGATGCTGGTTCGCATGACTGCAACTTTTTTTTGAAAAAGACTTGCTATTTAAATAAACGGGTGCTACTATTAGAACTTGTGTGCGGTAACAACGCGTTCGCGGGTCGCTAGCTCAGCGGTAGAGCATTCGGCTTTTAACCGATTGGTCTCGGGTTCAAATCCCGGGCGACCCATAAAAAAAATAATAATTTTGAGTTCTGAGTTGAATGCTCAGAGCTCAAAATTTTGTTTTTTGAACTTTTAAGTAAATCTGGAAACAGAATGCGCGATCGGCTACAAATTGTCTTAGGATTATCGTAAGAATTGAACTTGTCCAAAATCCACTGCCCAGAAATCACAAATAATTAGGAGGAATATCTATGGCGCTTGTACCTATGCGACTGCTGCTCGACCATGCGGCTGAAAACGGTTACGGCTTGCCGGCTTACAACGTTAACAACATGGAGCAAATCCAAGCGATCATGCGCGCTGCTGATGAAACCAACAGCCCCGTGATCTTGCAAGCTTCTCGCGGCGCTCGCTCCTACGCTGGAGAAAATTTCCTGCGCCACTTGATTTTGGCAGCAGTTGAAACCTATCCTCACATTCCCATTTGTATGCACCAAGACCACGGCAATGCCCCCGGCACTTGCTATTCTGCCATGCGCCAAGGTTTCACTAGCGTGATGATGGATGGTTCTTTGGAAGGCGATGCTAAGACTCCCGCTAGCTACGAGTACAACGTTGAAGTTACTCGCGAAGTTGTGAAAGTTGCTCATTCGATCGGCGTTAGCGTTGAAGGCGAACTGGGTTGCTTGGGTTCTCTGGAAACAGGAATGGGCGAAGCAGAAGATGGCCACGGCTTTGAAGGCGCGCTGTCTCACGATCAATTGCTGACAGATCCTGAAGAAGCTGTTAATTTCGTTGAGCAAACCGGCGTTGATGCTCTCGCAGTGGCGATCGGCACTTCTCACGGCGCATACAAATTCACCCGCAAGCCAACTGGCGAAATTTTGGCAATCAGCCGCATCGAAGAAATTCACCGCCGCTTGCCAAATACTCACTTGGTAATGCACGGTTCATCTTCTGTGCCCCAAGAATTGCTGGAAATCATCAACAGCAACGGCGGCAAAATCCGCGAAACCTACGGCGTACCTGTGGAAGAAATCCAAAAGGGTATCAAGTGCGGCGTGCGTAAGATCAACATCGATACTGACAACCGTTTGGCGATTACCGCAGCGGTGCGCGAAGCTTTGTTTGCCAAGCCCGATGAGTTTGATCCGCGCCACTTCTTGAAGCCGTCGATCAAGTATATGCAGAAGGTTTGTAGCGATCGTTATAACTCTTTCGGTTGCGCCGGTAACGGTACAAAGATCAAGCAAATGTCTTTGGACGATTTTGCAGCTAAGTATGCTAAGGGCGAATTGAGCTCTACTACTAAGAAGACTGTAACTGTTTAATAATTTTAGGTTTGAGATTTGAGATTTGTCTGAAGTCTCAAGTTTAGATTGCCGGGTAGCTGTGAAGTTGCCCGGTTTTTGTTTGCGGGGAATAGCCAAATTTAATCCCACATTCCGCACCCCAACTGTCACGTAGGGTGTGGGTGGACTGAATCTACCCCAACAATGGTGATAACTGCAAGATATCTTCAGTATAAATGCTTAAAAGAGTGGCATTCGAGACACGAGTTTACATTTAAGTTGAGCCGTTGGTATAAAATCATCTGCTGAGACATCTCAAAACCTGAGTGGCTGTCACCATCACCAAAAAAAGTATCCATATCAGTGAATAAAAACTTAAAATTACACACACGAATACACAGGCACAGCAATAAATTAGAACTCAGTCGCCGTTGCCCGAAAAATACTATTCAATCAACAAGTAATGCCCTTACCATGACCATAAATATATCAACTCAATAAATAATAACGACGACAAGCATCGGGAAAAAACTTGAGAATGGACAAGCGTTCAGTCGTCAAATTAGAGATGGTTTGCAGTGACTCGAAAGTTAATAAATGAACGGATTGAAAGCATTGAAATATCCACCGCAAGGTCGGTCGGTTAGTTGGCTGACCTAATTGATTTTTCAAGAAAGATTCTGACTGTTTAAGACGGGAACGTAAATTTCTTTGTGCCCAGGTATAAACTCACAGACACAAACCCATAATTAAAGCCAGAGATTCAATTCTTTCACTCGATTTAATAAACACACTATCAGTAAAAAATAAGGGATCTTTTAGAAAATTAAACCCTCTTTCGGCACATGGTTGCTGTTTATATGTGTCGAGCATTTGGTCGGGAGATAACTCGTTGTTATCGAGTACATTTGTCGCCAGGATAAATCGTCCAGCTTTTTGAATCTCTCCGGCTATTACACCAGCATCTACTTCTAAGTCAGCTTGAACTTTATAGAATTGCTGAGAGCTTTTTTTTTCGCAAATTTCGCGGGCTTCAATTTGAGTTAATTGATGGTATTTAAATTTTTTAGAGAGTTGTTCGGCTGCATCTATAGCATCAGCTCCACAAGCAAATTTTTGAGCTGATAGTTGCTTGATTTTTTGTTTCGCTTCAGTTTCTGATTTTTTTACTGCTTTTTCGAGCTGACGCAAATCTGCTTCACGACGCAGAACACTTTCTACCACTAACCATCGTTGCGTGATTCCCGCATAATCGCTACACTGTTGAGACCATTTATATCCCGATATTTTACTTTTTATGAAATCTGAATCGGTTAGTTGACTTATTAGTTGTTTAGCTTGTTTGACCGCTAACGGCACTCGACTCAGCCATTGGAAATTCTTGATAATTACCAAGTTTTTTGCCGTATATAAAGCACTATCTGCTACAAATAGTGCATCTAAATTTAGTTGTTTTTTGAAGTCGCATAAAATTTGTCCAAACACCGCTGAATCTACTTGATTTCCGTCAGCTAATTTCACAAATAATGGTATACCTCCATCTCCACTACAAATCAAATCTAAGATAAATTGTTTTAAGTCAGGTCGGTGGTCGCGAGAGTATCCATAAGTAATGTATATTGGTAATGGTACTTCATCAGTATTCATGATTACTTCCCCGTTCTCACCCTGATTTTCTGATTCAGCTAGTAACAATACCGAGGGTAGCGAATTTTTATATTCCCCGTGCAGGTGGAATGAGCTTGAGTCTAAGTGTACAGTATCTAAACACACATGAAATTTTTCGGCTGCCGCTGCGGCAATTATTGTAAAAGTTTGACTCAATCCACTTAAATATAGCTTGTCTAATACTCTGCCTAAACGGTCGTCATTTAAGTGTTCTGGTTTAATTCCTTGACCGATTAAATGTTCTGTTGCTTTACCTTCAAAAAACTTTGAGAATAAATATCATGGTGCTGATACTAACCCTAGTCCATTCAAGAGCATTGCTTTGACAGCATGACCGGGACTTACTATTTCTCCCGGTTGGCAACCCACGATTTCATTGATTTTTTCTACGATTCCTATTTGATCGATGATGCCGGCTACTAAACCCAGGTGGTCTAAGTTTTGGACTGTCATTTGAGGAGCTTTTTTCATGATTTTTTATGGCACCCTTTCATTGAACAAGTGCTAGAACCCTGACTTTTACTCTAACTATTTTACTCTTTCTCTTAACACTGGACGGAAGTTACTCCCGCTGATTGCTGCTCTCCGATTCGATGCGTGAGGGTCAGGTTGTGTCTCGGCGTTTGCCTAAGTATTTATACTCAGAATGCCCGAGCAAACGCCACCAATTGCTGCCACAGAACCCACCTCCACCCCCATGTGACAGTTAGGGTGCGGAATGTGGGTAACAACGTTCCAAAACTCAACGCAGTTTTGTGATGCTACTTGCAGTTTATATCCATCCTGTCGCAATTTTTTTACAGCATTGCGAATTACAGGATATAAAGGATGAGAGCGATCGGCAAACCGCAGCAGAATATTCGTATCTACAAGGCATAACATTGCTATGGATGCTCCTCGTAGATACCAGCACGACTTACCGCAAAATCCGATAGCGTAGGGACATTTACTCCCATGTTTTTAATACACTCATCAGCCAATTCATCTAAAAGTATTTCAAACTCGCGATCGCTGATTTCTACATCAGAATCACTTCCCTTTGATGACTGGCCAGGCCCTGACTGCCAAGTTAGGAAATTTACGAAATTTAGAACAACTTCTAGCTGCGGTTTACCTAAATAACGCAGCTTATCTACAATGCTTTCAATTACAGCTTCCATACATTTATAGTTGAGCTTTAATTGTGATTTATTCCAGAAAATCATAGCAAAAATATCAGATTTTGTCAAATTTCCCTAACTGCGAGAGGATGGTAAGGACGATGGATGGAGCCCCGCTACGCTACGACTTTTCGGGCAAATGTGCGATGGATGGAGCCCCGCTACGCTACGACTTTTGGACAATGCGCGATGGCTTACACCCCGCTACGCTACGACATTTTGGGGTAGGGAAACGGCACTGCCGTGTCCTCCTCTCCTCTGCCGTCACATCGGACAAAATAAATCAACCAAACACCACATCAATCAACCGTAAACTCATCCAATCCCAGCGACACAAAATACTGACTGTAAACCACACTATCCGGTGCCCAAAGCGGCCGCCAATAAACACTTTGAATCACCGCTTTCTCCCCATCAACATCAGCAGGCCACTGAAAACTGACGATCGCAATATTACTATATCCCACAATTTCAGCACCCTCTTGCAGCCAGCGATTGCGCCACAACAGTGAGATCATTTTCCACAATCTGTGCCTCAGAGAAAACCGCTGATTTTGCCGCTGAGCAGTTGACAAATCCTCAGTTATATGCTTCAAAAACACCCGAGCTTTTTGTCGTTTCATCCAATCAATCCGATAGCCCCAATCAGGCAAAGATTGTTTATTTCTCACAGCGGCAGCGATCGCCTTTTTTCTACCCATCCTCGAAATCTTCACCAATTCCAGCGGATCATTCCATCCCAAACGTTCGTGCCTCCGCTCAGGAAGCAGCGACTTAATCTTAGTATGAATTAAATGCGTTTTCCACTCCTCATTAATCAAAGCACTAGCAGTCAACTGCGCCAACACAGAATATTGAAAACTCGACTTATAGCCCGCCACATTCAAACCCAAAACTCCCTCTTTCTCCTCCCCTGTGGAACAGGCATCTTGCCTGTCATTTGTGGAATAGGCATCTTGCCTGTTAATCTCTGTAGAATAGGCATCTTGCCTGTTAATCTCTGTGGGACAATCCCCAAAATGACGTAGCGTAGCGGGGCGTAAGCCATCGCACCAATAACTCAGCCGCACAGCAGCAGCATAGTGAATATCCCCCGTCAACACAATCACCCTCGTGCGCTGCTTGAAAAACTCCGACAACAACTTCGCAAAAGCCAACTCATGAAAATTCCAAGCATCCCCCGCATCACTATTAAACACCTTCCCCTGTTCCACATCCAACTTTTGCACCGCATCAATAATCCACAAACCCACCAAATTTGTCGGTACAACAACCAGCGTCGCCTCAATCTCAAACTCCCCAGTTTTATTCAAAAATTCAGTCTCCTTCAAAGGCTGCTGAATTTGCTCCTCAAAACCTTTATGAGTCAAAAGCATCGGCGGATCGATCGCACTTTCCGTCGGATAGCCCCGCCAAGTCCGCGTATCCAGCACAATCACCTCATGCTTAAAACTTCTGATCGTAAAATGCCAATCCAAAACCTCCTCATCCCGATCCAAAATCAAAACATCTTCGTCTAATTTAAACTTCGGCAAACCAGTCTCAAGATCAATTCGCGGAATTCCCAAATACTTAGCAACATTTTTCCAAGCTAAATCATCACTACCAGCCGACTCAGACCATTTTTTGGCACTTGTTAATAACTTATTTCCCACTTTTCCAGCATTAAACTGTGCGGGCGTATTTCCCCAAGCCTGAAACACACTATAAGCCAGCAAAGCATTCTGCACCACGCGCCGGCCAAGTGGCTTACCCAAAACCCGATAACACCATTCTCGATTCAAATACCAGTCATCGCTAACATCGTGGTCGTCGCAAATGGTATAAGTAGGAATATTCGCGATCGCCCTTCTAACTCTCCATAAATTGCGAGCAAAACTTTCCAGTTCAAAAGCCTCTCGATCCCACACTTTAGCTTGCTTGACATTTTCACAAACATCCTTACCCTTCGGAAAACGACCGCACCAAAGCATCGGCGACCAAACTAACAAATACATCGCATAATATTCGCCCAGGCTAAACAAGTGACTTTTGGCATTGTCGGGTTTATTCACCAACATCGCCGTCAAGCCGCCAAAATCTCTAGCAATATCGCTGCGATTCCCAGGCTTTAGCTGAACGGGTTTTTTATACCGATACTCAGCATCAGTCTGCTTGTGAATTTGCGACTCACTAGAATTTTCCCTGGTTTCGTGAATTATCTTTCCCTTGGTCAGATTTTCAGGTATACTGTTACACAAATTCTTGTTAATTTGGGCATCCATCAGGGGCAAATTCTCTTCCCAGCCCAAGAGTGTATCACCAGCATCTGTCAAAGCCCACAGCATCGGATCGGCTACGTCATCGCCGTAAATTTGGTCGCCCGTTAGAAATAATTGGTGTGGCCTGAAATTTGCCATTCCTGCAAACTGTTCGATCGAACTATCCAAGATTGGAAGTGCATCTCGTCCGCCTCCGTGGGGCTTGCGACAAGAACCGTGAACAATCCGCAAATAGTTTAAATCGTTCGGCGGTAGCGCAAAAGTCGGCAACTGGTGATCGAAATAGCTAATTGTCTGTGCCCCCAAAGGCGACACATCAGGGGCGGCCGGCCACAAGCCAGAAATGAGATTTTCTTTCTCATTTTCTGGGACTGCAACCGACGGCGACTCGCGACCCCCGGCAAACTCTATGTCATAAGCATAAATTTGTCCGTATGTCAAGACTTTGCTGTCGATCGGTTTAGCCGTCACGGCCACTACGTGCAGGTATTTGCCGATCTGCACGGTAGAGTTCGCACCTTGGAGCAAGGGCGCACCGAGAATTTCGCCGGTGCCGCCCTCAGTTGAATAAACCTTGAGTTCGACTTCGCGGGGTGCTTTCAGAGCCAGCCAAACAGTCACCGCCCCTGTTTCAGTCCGGCGCAAAATCGGGCCGGCAAGGATGAGCGGCAAGTGA
>JAJAYT010000107.1 GCA_026786085.1 Microcoleus sp. CAN_BIN18
CCTGAAAGTTCTGTCGGACATTCCAGTATTTCTACTTCTTGTCCTTGGCGATAGATTTCTACTCGGCGCGTTTTGCGATTGATTAACCAACCTAATTTTACTTGGTTATTCATGTATTCTTGCATTTTGTCTTGAGTATCTCTTAAACTATCAGTTGGCGACATTAACTCTAAGACAAAATCTGGGGCGATGGGAGGAAATTTTTGTTTTTGTTCGGGAGTAAGTGCGTCCCATCTTGCTTGTTCTATCCAAGAAACATCGGGAGAACGATTGGCACCGTTAGGTAGTTTGAAACAAGTTGAAGAATCGAAACAAATTCCTAATTTGGTTTGTCGATTCCAAATTCCAAAATCAGTAGCTATTTCAAAATTGTAACTTCCGGTTTCTCCTCCTGTGGGTGACATGACGATTATTTCTCCTTGGGCGTTGCGTTCAAATTTGACATCGGGGTTTTCGCGACACAGTTGATAAAATTGGTCGTCGGTGATTTGGGCGATCGCATTAAAATTAATAGTAACTGCTAGCATGGTATTATCTTTTGGTGAATCGGGTGGCAGCAGCCGGGAAAATCCGCCAACTAATCCGAATATTGAACAATCAGGATTGTCTAAGATTTAATTGACTCGGAACCAGCGATAGCCGTAAGCTTGTAAGGGAATCGAGGGCGATCCGGCATTGAGAGATTCGTACAGGCGATCGCCAAATAAATCAACAAGATTGGTGTATTCGTTAGATTTGAGCGTAGCAGTACAAGGTTTGTCGGCTAGATTGTGGACGAGAAGCAATGTCCTGCCTTCCCAGTGACAGCAGTGAGCAAAAACCCAAGAACAGTCGGTTTCCAAAATTTGCCATTTTCCCCTACCAAACTCTGGACATTGCTTGCGGATGCGGATTGCACGATCCATCCAGTTAATTAATGAGTTAGGATCGCGCTGCGCTGCGGCGACATTGACTTGTTTGTAACTGTATTCTCCGCTGGCGATCGCAGGTCTGGCAAGAGCCTCAGTTGCAGCAGTCGAGAAGCCACCATTTGGAGCATCTGACCATTGCATCACAGTGCGGACGCTGTTTCGACCTTGCAGCGAAAGGTCATCGCCCATGCCAATTTCTTCTCCATAGCGCAGCATGGGTATACCAGGCAGGGTGAAAAGCAAGCTGTAGACCAGTTCAATCCGGCGGCGGTCACCTCCCATCATCGGTGGTAAGCGACGACGAATCCCGCGCCCGAAAATTTGCATAGTTTTATCAGGGGCAAACGCTGCAAAAATTTCCTCTCGTTCCGATGAAGTAATGCCGTCTAGCGTCAGTTCATCGTGGTGGCGCACAAAATTCAGCCACTGACAAATATCAGGAATATCCGGTAAGATTTTTAGTCCATCGCGCAGGGCTGTGGATTCTTGACGCGCTAGGGCCAAAAACAGATGCTGGTTCAGCAAAAAGTTGAACAGGACGTGCATTCTGTCGCCATTACCAAAGTAGACTGGAATGCGATCGGGCGCGACATTTGCTTCTGCCAGCAACACTGCATCACCCTGACGCGATGACACAAATTCTCTCATTTCTTCCAAGAAACATCGCAGGTCTTCGGTGCTTATACCTTCGGTGGCAGTTTCTTTAATTAAAAAGGGAACAGCATCAATGCGAAATCCAGACACGCCCAGTTCTAGCCAGAAACCCATAATTTTACAGATTTCTTCTCGTACCGCCGGATTGGTAATATTCAAATCTGGCTGTTCTTTATAGAAGTGATGCAAATAGTAAGAGTTTGCTTGTTCGTCGTACTCCCAAATACTGTCCTCGACATCGGGAAACACCAGCATACTTGGATCGGTTTTGGGTGGATTTTTTGACCACACATAGTAATTGCGATATTTGGAATTTTCATCGCTACGTGCAGCAACAAACCAAGGATGGCGATCGGAGGTATGATTAACTACCAAATCGATCAACACGCGAATTCCTCGTTCCCCTGCTTGGTGCATGAACTGGACAAAATCTCCCAGGGTTCCCAATCGCGGGTCAATGTTGCAGTAATCCATCACATCGTAACCATTGTCGCGGTTAGGGGAAGGATAAAACGGCAACAACCACAAACAAGTAATTCCTAGTCCTGATAAATAATCTAGCTTGTTAGTAAGTCCCTGAAAGTCGCCTACACCATCCCCGTTCGAGTCCAGGAAGGTTTCAACATCAAGGGAGTAGACTATTGCGTCTTTATACCAGAGGTCTTTCATATTAGTTAGTTAAATTGAGATATTGCATCTGTGGCAAAAACCTGGTTTCTCACCAAAAATTAGCATGAAAATCTATATTTCTGGTTCAAAAACCCGGTTATAAGTTTATTGAGAATGGTGCAAGATGTCCTATCCTGTCCGCTCAATTAATCATATAGCAATCCTAAATGATTTTCTGTAGGGACACGGCACTGCCGTGTCCCTACAGATGGATTTTGGGGAAATCACATTTATGTTCGCGGTAAGGATAATGATTTAGGATTGCTATAGTAAGATTCGATCGCGCGTGCAGATTTAAATTTTTTGCATTTTACGGACTCGCATTCCGCACTACGAACCGGTGCAGATTTGATTTTTTTGCATTTTACGGACTCGCATTCCGCACTACGAACCGTTTTTGTTGTGGTAATCGCTCGGACGCGATATCAGTTGAATATACCATCTTTTGTAAGTCCTGACGGCATAGGAGTTGTGTTTTTTGCTGCCAACTACTCATCTACCCAATTGAGCAAGCCAAGAGAAGTAACAGCTCCAAAAAAGTGAGCGCCAATCATATTGACGTTTGCCATAGTCACAAAAATATCTAGGGAACGAATCACATTTTCTGTATTAGTTGCGAGCGCTTGTGGTTGAGCGAGCGTTTTTGCTAAAACTAGACCCACTGTTTCTTCCGAAGCGATAAACGCGATTAGTAGTCCCACCAAACTAGAATTTAATCCAATTCGTAAGGCTTGAGTAATATCTTCTTTGCTGGGATAGAACTGGATATCACCTCCTTGCAAACGTCTGCCTAAAAGCCGATATCGAAAATCCCAAAATATTCTAAAAGCCAGCAATACAAGACCAACTATCGCTAAAACTATGCCGAACCCAATACCTGGATTATTGGGTTGCTCGCTCAGGTTGCGGCTCAACATGGCAAGTATTAAAGTAATACCGGAAACCGCACCAAACAATAACTGTACCCAGAAGCTAAATCGACTGAACCAACGAAAATTCTCGACGAATTTGGTTTGGAGCAGTGGTGGCGATACGGATTCTGATTGATTCATGATATACACCTTATTGCTGAATTGATAATTATCACAAACGAGACAAGGAAGAGGTTCTTTCGGTCGATCGTCCGGGGGCAAGCGATCGCTCCTAGACGCATCAATGCCTTCAAACCTTAGTTTTTTACTTACAGCAGATTGCAGGTTTATAGGTACTATCAATATCCCCGTAGGGACACGGCAGTGCCGTGTCCCTACAAGAGCTATGTACCTCACATACCTGAAAAGTGCTGTAATCTTCGGGTAACAACCAATAATTTTAGTGCATCAATCCCGGTTTTTCATCATCCCGGAGTGATATCATGTCCGATCGATTACCCTCACAAAAACGGTTTGTAGTGGGGGCCACAAGGCGCGCGGAAAAAGCGGGCGCGAAGTCGCCCCCACAAACAGAATTATTAACCCCCCCAATTTTTGACAAATTTGGGTATTTTATAAAAAAAACAAAAAAAAAACCCA
>JAJAYT010000108.1 GCA_026786085.1 Microcoleus sp. CAN_BIN18
ACGCCCATCCCACAAGAACAATAAAGATTGTAAGTTATTTAATTCTCATTCCTTAAAGACATCTTTAGAATCAAATAGCCCTGGTGTGGTGTACGTCGCTTGACATACACCTTGACCTATTTAGCACTGCAAACCTTACAAACTAGGGTTATTTTATAAGACTTGAAATGGCTAGAATTTGCAATTTGCAATTACCAATTACCTAATTCCAACGCTTCTTGCGCTGTCGCTGGTTCGCCACCGATTCCACCAGTCCCAGTCCGAGAAAATTACTCAGCAGCGACGCATTCCCGTAACTCAGGAAAGGTAGCGGAATCCCTGTCACTGGGGCTAAGCCAATGTTCATCCCAATATTTACGAATACTTGGAAAATTAACATTGATAGTACGCCGATCGCCAGCAAGGAACCAAAATTGTCATTTGCAGTTTGTGCGATCGTCACCAAGCGGAAACAAATGACCCAAAACACCACCAGCACCGAAATACAGCCAATAAATCCCAATTCTTCGCCGATCGCGGAAAAGATAAAGTCCGTATGCTGTTCGGGAATAAAGTTAAGCTGAGTTTGGGTTCCGTGAAACAAACCCCTGCCTTTGAGTTCTCCGGCCCCGATCGCAATCCGAGATTGAATCAAGTGATATCCGCTGCCTAAAGGGTCTTTCTCGGGGTTTAAAAACCCTGTCAAGCGCATTTTTTGATAATCCTTCAGGACGCCCCAAAAAAGATGTCCGACGTGTCCAGAAACCACGTTCACCAGCACTGTAGCAAAAGTCCCCAACCAAGGCCAAGGTAGAGTTCGCCAAGCGATAAGACCTGCAATCACTACCCAGGCTACCCAAATCGGTGTATATAGGTTGTTGAGAAGAACTGAGATTAGAGGAGAAAACAGCAATATTAGCCAGCCGGGATTGACATTACCCCAGTAAAACATCCCAATTGTAATCGCGCCAAACACCAGGGAAGTACCTAAATTTGGTTCGGCAAAGACCAATCCCCAGGGTAGGGCCATAATCGCCAGCATCCTCAACATATCGCGGACTGTGGGGACAGTCTTGTCGTGCAGGAGAGCTGCTAAAGTGACGATCATCCCTACTTTGGCAAATTCTGAGGGTTGCAGGTAGAAGCCTCCGATGTTGATCCACCGCTGGGCACCGAGTCCTGTAGTACCGATAAATCGCACTGCGATCAATGACAAGTTGATTGCTATGTAGATCGGCCATTTCCACTGAATTAATATTTCGTAGCGACAGCGGGAAATGATGATGGCGAGGAACAAACCGACTCCGCCAGTTACCCAGTGTCGCCACCAGTCGATCAGTCCCTGGTTGATTTCGACGCTGCGGATCATGATTCCGCCGAAGATGGTGAGCCCGACGCAAGCGGCAAACAGCCAAGGGTCTGCTTCTTCCCAGGGTTTGAAGATGGATTTCCAGCGGTTTCTGACTTGTATTCTCTGCAACATGAGGATTTTAGGATTTTAGATTTTAGATTTTAGATTATCGAGCTGATTTTTGGAAGTTGTGGATATATTTCGGATGCTGAGACTGCACTTTCATTCAGTTGACAGTTGACAGTTGACAGTTGACAGTTGACTGCTTGAGGGCGACCTCTACCTGGAAGGAAGAGGATTGGAGTAATGAATAGTCTTCTTCTAATTTCTCCCTACAAGGGTTCCGGCTTTAAACCAATTCTTTCTGTAACTTTAGAAGATTTGGTGTCAGTACATCACTTTATTCGGCGACTTGTACGGAGGTTCCGGGCCTTCAGCAATTGGCTAGGGTACTCGGGCGCACCAATCTGTAGGGTGCGCACTGCTGCGCACCTTACCCAAATTCAGCTCGATAAGTCCTAGAATCGAATCCTCAAGCCGGTTCGTAAAGGTACTCAAAACCGTTACCGTCGGGGTCTCTCCCGTAAAAAGATGCAGTACCGTCGCGGTGTTCGTGAATGTGGGTAACGGAAACACCTTCAGATTTTAGCTGTTGGTGGGCGGATTCGATTTCGGTACGATCGTCAAATACAAACCCAAAATGCGGGCCTGCTTGGTCGTAAGTCGGACTCAACAGCGCCAGTCCGTCCTCTCCTGCTTTCAAATAAGCCCAGTCTGCATCTTTCCAGACTAACTCCATGCCCAAGTTGCGGTAGAACTCAGCAGATTTCTCTATGTCTTGTACGCAGACGGCTACGTGTCCCAATCGTTTTAGTTTCATGTCTACAAAATTTATGGTTGTGGTTTAGTTTATTGTATCTTTTTTCTCATTTATAGCAGAAGGAAGAAGGAAGAAGGAAGAAGGAAGAAGGAAGAAGGAAGAAGGAATCGAATCGACCGCATTACTTTCAGCAATTAAGAACGTCCTAACCATCGGGCGCTGTTGCTACATTTCTAGATTGATTAGGTATTTTTTCGAGATTTTTGGTCGCAGCTAACTGTACTTTTTCTACTTGTTTGCTGGCATCCATTTCGCTGAACAGTTGAATGGCGCGGTCAAAGTTTTCTTGGCTTTTCTCGATATTACCAAGTTTTTGTTCTGTGAGTGCTAGTTGATAGCAAGCTTCGGCTCGGTCTAATTTAGCGCTGGCTCGATCGAGTATTTCGATTGCTTCAGCTAGGTGTAACAGTGCTTGGTCAAATTCTCCCCGTTCTCGGTACAGCGCGGCTATACCGCTGAGAGCTTTGGCTTTGATGGTGCTGTACTGGTTTTGGTCGGCCTGGGCGATCGCTTGGTGGTACAAACTGAAGGCTTTTTCGGTCTCTCCGAGGTTTTTGTAGGTGGCGGCTAGAAATACTAACTTGTATCCCGTACCTACCAACTGACTGTCTTCGCGATCGACATAAAGTTGATCGGCGAGTTCTTCCGCTGCTTTTTTGACTCCGACACAGGAGTTGAGGAAAGCTAACCCGACATCGATCGAATAGCTGTTAATGCCGATTTCCTCCCGCGAATTCTTTAGCTTGACAAATATCTCCAGAGCTGATTCTAATTCGCACATTTCTATTTGACAAAAACCTATATTAATCGCAGCGTTAAGTTTCCAAAATTCCAGATTAGCTTGTTTGCCGTTTTCCGGTTCGCTGCTTTTCGCTATACTTTGCAAAGACTTAGTTGCTTTTCTTTCGGATATTTGATGACATTCTATGGCTTGATTTATATCGCCTAATATCCGATAAGAAACACCTAAAATACTGTATAGACCGCTCAAATAATAATCAGAAGTCACATTGTTAACGATGCGAGTAGTTGCTGAAATTATTGGTTGCAAGAAACCTGATTTGTAGAGCGCTCTACCGAGCTTGTAGTCTTTGGCAAACTGGATATTGATTTTTTTGAGGATGATGCTTGCAGCCTGCTCGAAACAGCTAATTGCCACATAGTGATAGTAAGCTTCAAAAGCTTTGAGCGCATCTTCTACAGTCTCAATCGTCTCCACGCTCTCTGTCCAAAACTCGGCGGCTTTGCGGTTGGCCGTCTCCCAGTCTCCGGGCGAGAGCCGATCGACTGCTTCTTCCCGAATTGCCGGATGCAGCCAGTATTCGCCCTTCTGAGACTCGACTAGCGATCGATGCAACAGCGATTTAATGATTTGTCGCCGTCCAGCTTCGGGCACATCCCACAACAAACACAAAAGTCCGTCTGTGGGGACTGTCGGCACGTCTTGATAGCGGTAACAGCCCAAGCGGCACAGGAGTTGATAGGCTTCGGGATCGAGTTCTTGTAGTCGGTTGAATTGACTGGTAACTAAATTTTTTAAGTCGGTTTCCACGAGCGGATCGTCGCTGTTTTCTAGCCAGTAGGCTGTCATATCTCCGTCAAAATTTTCTCGCATTGTGCCCCAAAGAATGCCCATTGCTTTGGCATTACCGCCGTAAACTTTGTGCATTTCCTGGAGGGCGACAGGATCTATGTTGATATTGCGATCGCCAAAAAACTGCTGCCAAACTTCCACATCTAATCCTGGAAGCAGGTAGTGTTCAACAGTTACATCAGAATCGCAAAGTCGATCGCGACTGGTAATCAGCGTTACCGATTGCACCGCCGCGTCAGCCAAAACTCGCAACAGTTCGACGTACAGCCGGTGCGGTTCAATAAACTTACCTTGTCCGTCGAGGGCGGCTTCCAAATTGTCAATCAATACGCCGACTTTATGAGTCTGAAGCTGCCGTTTCAGCCGCCCCAGGGTGACGCCAAAGTCAGGCCCTGGTTCTTCCTGAAAGTCTTGCTTGAGCCATTCTTCGATCGCACTCTCTAAGGCGGTGATGTTCTCTGTCTCTTTTGCCATCAGCAGTTCAATTACTCGATCGAACCCTTGAGATTTGAGATACTGTCTGGCTAAAGTCGTTTTGCCCATACCGCCGGCACTTTGGATCACAATCACTTTAGCGCCTTGGGCGACCAGAGTATTCAGATCCTCGATCGCCCCAAACCGGCCCAAAAAGTTCGGGTTTTCGATTTCCAAGTCCGAATCATGTCCGAGAGATGCTTGCGCCGGAACAATTTGCCCCGACTGCGGTTCTAGTTTCGAGTAGCTGCGCCAATATCGATCTACTAACGCTTGCAGGTTGTCTTTTTTAACTTTTTCGCCTTCTCCAAACAAAGCTGAAAGCCGCTTCCACAAATTAGAAGCCGCGTCCTTTACAGTCCCTACTCCATATCCTTCACTTTCTGCCACCTGTTGGTACGTCCTGCCTTGCACCCCGATCCAAGCTTCGCGAAAGATAGCGCTGTCAAGGTTGTCGAGATTTTTCAGGTTTCGAGCCACAAGTAACGAGTTAGTAAAATCCAGTGCTTGATCCGCTTCCATTGAGTCACCAGGTTTAGCGTTACCCATATCTCCAACAACTCTAACAGACTTTTTCCGACTCGCTTACCCCCTCAAACAGCGGACTTATATGGACTTTTGCCGACTGACATGGCCGAGGTTGGCCGGCGAGACTGTTGAGTGTGGAGGGGAAGTTGACAGACAAGCTTCTGACATCCGCACCAATCAAGTCGAGCTTACATTTAGGAGCAAGCAGCTATGTCTATTAACACTGTCGAAAAGGCGATCGTCGATGAAGAAATCCGCCCTCAAGAATGTGGCCGGGTGCGTTTTCAAAGCAGTTGGTGGCCTGCAAGATGCGATCCTCTTCGAGGGCTCCGCTAACGAGACATGACTTTTCAACCCGGTGACGTGGTTCGGGTAGTCGGAATCGACAACATTACTCTGATTATTGCGGCCTAGCTGCCGATCGGGTAGCGATCCGAGCCATCAATTTTTCGCATCTCAAAGTTCAGGAAAATCTACAATTAGGAACAGGCGATCATGACAGTCAAAAATTTGGAAAAAGCAATCGTCGATCGAGCCATTCGTCATCAAGAATGCAGCAGAGTCGATTTCCAAAGCACTGAGTGGGCCACAAGATGCGACGATCGAGACATCATTTTTCAACTCCGTGGCAGGAATCGCATCGTCGGAATCGACAATATTACTCTGAAAAAGTTAAAGCTAGTTCAGAATCAGGAGGCTGCAACCACGACTCTTAGCAACTCAGAAAAAGCGATCGTTGATGAAGAAATTCGACCGGGTGATTGCGGTCGCGTTTATTTTCAAAACAGTTGGTGGCCTGCGAAGTGCGATCTAGACATGACTTTCCAACGCGGTGAATTGGTTAACGTACTTGGAATTGACAACATTACTTTGATCGTTGGGCCATAGTTGAACATCAATGAATTAGCAAGTTAAAGCTCTCAGTTCATTTTATTTCAATGTTTCGGAAAACTTGCAATTAGGAACTAAAAATCATGACTGTTAGCCCTTTGGAAAAAGCGATCGTCGAAGAAGAAATTCGGCCTCAAGAGTCCGGCCGCGTCCGTTTTCAAAGCAGTTGGTGGCCTGCGAAGTGCGATCTAGACATAACTTTGAAACCCGGCGATGTAGTTCGGGTTGTGGGAATTGACAACATTACTCTCATAGTTGAAGGGTAATTCGGAGAAATTCTGTAGGTGGGGAGTCGTCAAATAGTTTCTATGCACTTATCTAGAAGGCAGAATTTCAATCCCAGAGTTGAATACCCGGGGATGGCAAACCTGACACTTTTATCTGAATGCAGAAGACACTTCGATCTAGAATCCAGAATTTTAGTCCCAGCTCATAATTGTTGGGATGAGAAGTCTGACACTTTTATCTAACTGCAAAAGCACGAGCTTTTTGCATCAATAAAGTTAAACACAACCTATCTTCAGGAGAAATCCGCCATGTCTACTAACTATGTCCAAGAAGTAAGCTTTGTTGAAGAAGAAGGAATATTACCTTTCGCTGATGAGGAACAAGTCAGCGGTTTGGAAAAGCCCATTACACGTGTAGGAGAAGAGACGGTGGCTAGTTCGCAAAAAGCTAGCGCTGTTGTTGATGAAAAAGTGGCTGTCGGTGATGTAGAAACAGACCATCATCATCTAGCACCAAAAGCGATCGCCAAAGACGAAAAAGCGATCGTAGAAGAAGAAATTCGTCCGGGCGAATCTGGTCGCGTCCGCTTTCAAAGCAGTTGGTGGCCTGCGATATCTGACCAAGAAATTACTTTTAAACCCGGAGATGCAGTTCGAGTCCTCGCAATTGACAATGTGACTCTGATTGTTGAAGGGTAGTTGCAAAGCATCTGTTTGTGGGGAGTCAGACCATTTTCGATTTTCGATTTGGCATAACTGATAATAATCGGGGTTTGGAGTTTGCAGACAGTTGTATTCTTTGCTGAAACTAATGTCATTAAATGGCATTGATGTAGGAGGCAAAATTTAAATTTTAAACTTGCAATACGCAGAGATTTAAATTTTTAGCTATCAGGAGCAACTGTTTGTCTTCTCAACTAAATCCCACCCATTTTTAGGAGCAGTAATCATGTCTTTTGACTATTTTGAAGAAGCAATCGTTGCAGAAGAAATTCGACCTAACCAATGCGGTCGCGTTCGCTTTCAATGCAGTTGGTGGCCTGCGAGGTGCGAGCGAGGTATAACTTTTAAACCAGGAGCACTGGTTTATGTAGTCGGAATTGACAAGGTTACATTACTGGTGGAGGGTGTAGCTTAAAATGTCAGAATTTACGATCGCGCCGTCGCTAAGAAGACTCTCTCTTCAAATCTCTTCACAGCAGGTGCGATCGTCCTTTTTACCTCTTTTGGCTTCAATTGTTCTAGCGTTTAACCTCAACAAGAACTAGCCGTCGGCAATATTGTCGGCGCTTTTTTTGCTCCTGGACACGATCGCAACATCTTTGACCAAAAACTGGCGATTGATTTAAAAAACTTCCCTAGATGGCATGGGACTGGTGGGCCCAATAATTGGTACGGTCGATCGCGCGTAAGCAGCCCCATCATCGACAATCGGCATCGGCGCAACATCAACGTCCGCGCCAGATGCTCTCAAAGCTTTGATAATTTGATAGTTAATCGATTCTCTGTCTTTGATTTCAGATAATCCGAACGTAATCCGAATCAGTGCTGAACTTTTTTTTAAACACAGTCAGGTCATCGCTACCCGCAGACCGACTAAACTTTTTGTTAGTCTAATTTAAATACATTGTGGAAGTGAAACAGCGTGAATATTGAAATTGGGCGGGGCAAAAGCGCTCGCAGAGCTTACGGCATAGATGAAATCGCTCTCGTGCCCGGACAGCGCACCCTCGATCCGAGTTTGGCGGATACTAAGTGGCAGATTGGTGGGATCGATCGAGAAATCCCGATCATCGCTAGCGCAATGGATGGAGTAGTCGATGTCCGCATGGCTATTTTGCTGTCGGAATTGGGAGCAATGGGCGTGCTGAACCTAGAAGGAATTCAAACCCGCTATGCCGACCCCCAGCCAATATTAGAGCGCATCGCCAGTGTTGGGAACCACGAATTTGTTTCCTTAATGCAGCAACTCTATGCAGAACCCATCAAGCCAGAATTAATCGACCTGAGAATTAAAGAAATTAAAGCTGGAGGAGGGATTACCGCTGTCAGCGGTACACCGGCCGGTGCGAGCAAATACGGCTTAACAGTTGCCGCAGCAGGAGCCGATATATTTTTTGTGCAAGCAACTGTAGTCTCGACAGCTTTTCTTTCCCCAGAGTCGATCGTATCTTTAGACTTGACCCAATTCTGTCAAGAGATGCCAATACCAGTAATTTTGGGCAACTGCGTGACCTACGAAGTCGCCATGAATTTAATGAAAACTGGTGCCGCAGGCATTCTCGTGGGCATAGGGCCGGGGGCTGCTTGCACGTCTAGGGGCGTATTGGGTGTCGGCGTTCCCCAAGCGACAGCGGTAGCAGACTGCGCCGCCGCGCGGGACGACTACTATCGCGAAACTGGCAAATACGTGTCGGTGATTGCTGACGGCGGTTTAATTACCGGTGGCGATATCTGCAAGTGCATTGCCTGTGGCGCTGATGGAGTGATGATTGGTTCGCCATTTGCCAGGGCCGCCGAAGCTCCAGGCCGCGGTTTTCACTGGGGGATGGCGACTCCCAGCCCGGTTTTGCCGCGCGGCACTCGGATTCGTGTGGGGACTACGGGGACTGTGGAGCAAATTTTGCGGGGGCCTGCGCTGTTAGATGACGGTACGCACAATTTGCTCGGAGCTCTGAAAACAAGCATGGGCACCCTGGGCGCTAAGGATATTAAGGAGATGCAGCAAGTGGAGGTGGTAATTGCTCCTTCTCTGCTGACGGAGGGTAAAGTTTATCAAAAAGCTCAGCAGTTAGGCATGGGCAAGTAGATTTATCGATCGAATCTCAGCTTACCTTGACAAAATTTATGGGATAGTCTCGAAATTTACAAAATTTTTTGGAATTATCGAGAAGTAGGTGTCAGAATAGAAGAAGCGGAGACACAAGTTTCCGTTCACTCCTCACACCACACTCCGCCCGGACTACTGTTCGGGCGGTTCCTTTTGTGATCAAAATCTTGGCTGTTGCTTACTAGATAATGGATTGAAGGCTTTTAACTCCCAAGGGTGGGAGAGTAGCCAGAGGCAGGGCTGTTTCATTCTCAAGAAAATAATGATTTTGACTTTTTTGACAAACCTCTGCCGTTCATGCGAGAGGATTCTTGCTTCACAGGGATTCCGACGAATTTACTTGCAAGCAAGCATCACAGGCGGTATGCCCTACGGCTGCAAGTCCTCTAATTAGAACTAAAGCGAGCTGCTGCAACATCTCTATCGGTTGTGTAACCGCAATTTGAGCAAGTATGAGTACGTTCATCAAGCTCTTTTTTGCCTGTTTCGACACCGCAATTTGGACAAATCTGACTGGTTTTCTTAGCATCCACTTTTTGGAAGTACACCCCGCGTTTCAAACAGGTTTGTTCCAAAATAGTGAAAAATTGACCCCATCCAGCGTCTAAGCAGTGCTTAGCCTTGCTCCTATGGGTAGCCTGTCAAACAATTTTTTTTTGCTTAAGTCCTATTCTTCCTTGTGCCTTGTTCCTTCAGAAACATAAGTACCTTCTGCCTTCGGAAGTCTGCTGTTCAAATCGTTGATGCAAGTGGTTACACTTTTTGCTAAACTTGTTATCCGAGAAATAGTATTTACAAGGATGGCTAGGAATGTCAGCAGCCGCACAAGTAACCGACTCTACCTTTAAGCAGGAAGTGCTCGATAGCGAAGTTCCAGTTCTAGTGGATTTTTGGGCTCCCTGGTGTGGGCCCTGTCGGATGGTGGCGCCTGTCGTAGACGAAATTGCTCAGCAATATGAAGGGCAGGTGAAAGTAGTAAAAGTTAATACCGACGAGAATCCTAACGTGGCCAGCCAATACGGTATCCGCAGCATTCCGACGCTGATGATATTTAAAGGCGGTCAGCGGGTGGATATGGTGGTTGGGGCAGTTCCAAAAACTACTCTGGCCAACACTCTGGAAAAGTACATTTAACCTTACCAAAAAGCACCATTGTCAATAACTCTTTGACGGGCGGACAGAATGTTCACCCAAAAAGAAAATTCACTCAAGCGTCAGGAACCCCATAGCTGAAGCTAGGGGCTTGAAAGAGAAATCTAACAAGCCATCCTGACCAGCCTAAGTCTTAACTGACTACGTTTTTTGAGTCACGATACCTTGGGATGCGTAGCTAGTCCCTTGCTCTATCGTTGAGAGTTAAACAGTTCTAAGGTCACTGGAACAGTGCTTTCAGCCTAACAAGCTCTTAAAACATTGACCGACAAGCTAACATTACCCCAGAAATGGGAGTTTGAGGCAACCATACCTCATCGGAGGGGCAACCATACCCCTCCAACCCCGAAAGGGGATTCAAGGCGGTTGAAACCGCTACCGAGTTCCTCCCCATGTCTAAAGCCAGGGGCTTCCCTCTCGTTTTTTGGTGAAACAGGCATCTTGTCTGTTAAAAGAGAATGGTGCAGGATCTAAGTTTAGGCAAACTGCGAGAAGCTTAGCGCTGTTTTTTTTGGCAGCGAAAGCTAACTCGCGGACAAACCGGGGCAAGGCTAATG
>JAJAYT010000109.1 GCA_026786085.1 Microcoleus sp. CAN_BIN18
ACCAAGTGCGATCGGTTCAAATGCTGAGCAAAAAATTTATGGGCGTGTAGCAGGAGTGGCGGAAGGTTCCCAATGGCAAGCTAAAATTACTGACAGTTCAAGAACCGATTATTTAACTATTCCGAAACGTGGCGAAGAATTTTCCTATGCTTTGAGCACTACGGATACTGGTACTTTTGGCACTGGTCAAATTCAAAGTGCTAAAATGTTAGCTCGCTATCCCGATACAGCTTATTTTGCTCACGGCAATTACGGGATTCAATATGGTTTGAGTTTTCCGCTTTATAACAAATCTCGCGATTCCCAATCTGTGAGTATTAAGATGCAAACACCCGTTAAGGCAAATAAAGAATCGGGGGGATTGATGTTTTACGATCCTCCCGAAAATCGGATATTTTTCCGAGGTACGGTGCGGGTAATGTTTAAGGATGATGGGGGAAAGACTTTGACCCGCTACATTCATATTGTGCAACGACGGGGACAGCAAGGGGAACCTTTGGTGAATGTGAATATGAAGCCGGGGGAACGCCGTTTGGTGCAGGTGGATTTCTTGTATCCGCCGGATGCTACGCCGCCTCAAGTTCTGACAGTGCGATCGAGTAATTAGTTGAGGGCTGAGGGTTTCTAAATCCCGATCGCCTCTGAGGATTCTCATAAGCTGTTCTACATTTAAATTGTGTGTCAAAAATTAATAAAACTCTTGTGGGATGGGCTTCTAGCCCGTCCCGAATTTCCAATTTAAATGCGCAACAGCTTAATTCAAATAGCGTTGTTCTTAGCCTTGTTTATGGATATCGTCCTTGATCGATCAAAACTTGACGTTCAAGTATGCGATTAGAAGCGTTGAGTTTGAGTAATCTTGCAGTAGCTCTACCAATCTGAGTGATGCCTTCAATTCGAGCATCATTAAGAACAAAGTGTTCTTCCCAGACCTGGCGGCGTGGATTAAACAAAGGAACAATTTCGTCATTAACTGGGTCGATTGTAGCTAAATCAGAACCTTTATAGCGGTTACAAGATAAACAAGAAAGAGCCAGATTATCAGCACGAGTTTTACCCTCGTATTTTAAGGCAATAATATGATCTACTTCATGGCTGTAGATTGAGACATCTTGATGAATCAGGCAATATTCACAGCGTTCTGAAGCTCTTTGAGTAACTAATCTGCGGAGTTCGGCAGAAATTGAAGTAGAAGTCATTTATCGAATTGCTGAATAGGCTCTTGCTTTAAGTAAAATCATCAGATGTTCTAGCTGTTCGTAAACATCTAATTCTGCTATTTCCATTGGAGTGAGTGTCGCTTCGCGATTTTTGTCAATCAAATTTTGCAGGCGTGTCTGAGCATTTTGTGAAACCTTAAAACTAACAATGTCTTGGGGAGTTGGAGTTTTTATCAAAAAGTCCAGAACTTCTCGATAAACTGCGGGAATATCGGCAGTATTAGTTTTGACTTCTGGTTCGGTAGTTGTTGGCTTTTTAGTTACTTCTAGAAGTTGCCAAAGCAGTTCTGGCAAGCGATTTTGCAGCGGTTCTAGACGTTGAGCCAATTCATCGGGAATTTGAAGGGTAATTGTTGCCATTTTTTTTAGTCACTGACGCTCTGATTGAATCCTAGCACAATAGACGACGGGAATTAGAATTATAATGATTATTAAGAAGATTTTGGGTATTCCTGAAGTATAAATGTCTGTTGGCTACCTTTAAGATTTTGTTTCATCACCCGAAGCAGACGATTCTCCATCGGCTGTGTATCTTGAGTGAAAAAGTCGTGGAGTACCTGCACTTTACCTGCATAATTTCGATCGGCTTTACAAATTATAATTCCTGCGTGATTTGAGGTTGTAGAGTGGAGATTGATGAAATCTTGACGATTTTCTGTAATGACTACACGCCCTGCATTTATTGCGTACATCAAGACTTCATCATCTGGAATTTTTTGATTGGCTTGTCCGGCTTCATAGGATGTCAAGACATCATAACCACGCGATCGCAATAAATCAACCATTGCGATCGGGAAGTTTTCATTTGAGTAAAACTTTAGCATTTTTAATTACTTATTTTCAGCAAGCCACAGCTCGATTTCTTCTCGATTGCTTTCGTAATAGTTCGTCACCGCTTGCAAATCTTGAAGGGTGAGTCCTGGATAATTGTAGAGAAGTTCGGATTCATTTGCGCCCTGTTGTTGATAAGCAACAATCGTCCAGACGGGAATGCGGGTATCGCGAATTCGCGCTGCACCGCCACAAATTCCTGGAGTTTTTTGAATGGGATGCTGAAGGGTTTGGACGAATTTCAGGGTTGCTGCGAGCAAGTCATCAGGCAGTGTTTCAATGGTTTGGAGAAGTTGTTCTTTGATGGTCATAATCGATCGCCAAAATCTAAAGAGGATATTATGTTGGGATTACAGCCGACCTCTAAGCATCCGTATACTGATTATGGTGTGGCTTGAACACGATCTATTAATCGGGTTTTGTTAACGATCGAACTTTGATCGATAGCTTACGTTCGGTCAGATATTCTGCACGATGCAGACTAGCTGAAACGTAGGTTTTACTCATGCTACCTCGCTCAGTTTCAGTAGGGCTTGTCCTTTTGCAATGCGTACTAAATGTTCGACAAATTCGTATTGCTGCCACAGGCGCTGCTCGATCGGCGTTAGTCCTTCCGTGCGGTTTTTCTCTAATAAAGTATCGATTTCAGCTTGAAGAACGTCGGATAAACGCAGGGCTAATATTTCTTGTGGCGATGGCAAACTTGCTATAAATTCTAATATCTGTGTGAGTCCAGAAAATCCGTTTAAAGGATTAGCTTCGACCTCCCTCAATCCCAGCATCAAAATCTGTGGTAACTCATCTTTGAGAGGATCTAGCCGCAGTGCTAGTTCGTCGGGAATTTGAAGGGTAATTGTTGCCATTTTTTTTACTCACTGACACTCTGATTGAATCGTAGCACAATAGAAGTACGATCGCCCTTATTGGAGAAACGCAATGTGCGATCGCCCAGCGAGATCAGGTAAAAGTACGCGCGTGCGTAGCTATCCCGTAGGGAATCGCCCTTTCTGATTTTAGTCGCTTTATCCCAATGACATCTGAACCCAGCGGCGAAATAGTTCCACAGCAATACAGTAGCAACTATCACTTTCTCGAACCACATCGTGGCGTTCCAGAGTTTTTAATGCTTCCTCTAAACTTGTTTTATCCATCCCTGTTGCTTCACTCAGCCCGTCGAAATTCATGCCTTCTAAGTGAGGTGCTAATGTTCTTAAAATCTCCTGTTGTCCCGGTGCGCCTTCGATTGCTTGACCCCAAACTCCTGTAAAATAGTAGCGACCTGTGGTGAAGAATTCCGGGTCATTGATGACTGTTTCCACATCTTCTATGGTAAAGATTGGATCGCGGGGGCGTCCCATTTCAAATACTTGGTCGTTGTAGTGGCGGACTAACAGAAATCCTACCAATTGCGTAAGGTATGGTTGGCCGCCCGTTAGTGCGTAAATGCGATCGAGTGCTTCGGGTTTGTAGTCGAGGAGAAAATCATCATCGGGATTGGCTAAAACTTGGCAAGTTGCACCTTGACTCAGGAAACCGACTCGGATGGGGATAATGCTAGCAAAAAAAGGATGGAAATAATCCTCGGTCATTTCATCTAAGGTGTGCAATCCGGCAAACGCAAAGGCTATTTTAGAACTCATTTGCACCATGCCGCGCAAAAAACCGATAAAATCGCGATCGATTTTCCCAGCGTTTATCAATCCTTCGATGTGTTCAAACTCATCTAAAGCAATGATTAATCCACCTTCTATATTTCCGATGATTTGTTCGATGTAGCGTCGAAAAGTGATATAGGGCAAATCGAGTAAATCGCGACCGCCCGGAGGAGCAATTTTGACTATTTTGGCAATGGCATCGGTGATGAATATTAGTAGTTCGCCCACTCCTTGAGAACAATCTGCTACCAGCAGCAAGTTGACATAGGCTACCTGTACCTTTGCTCCGAGGCAGTTGCTAGCATTCAACAATATCGAAGTTTTCCCCATCCGCCGATGACCGTAGAGAGCAACAGATTGCAGTTGATCGCCTTTCACCCACAACTCCTCTAGCTGTCTGATGATGTCTTCGCGGCCGACAAACAGATTGCCTTGGACTGGATCGCCAATTACATAGGGGTTACTCACAGGTTGAGAAATCGAAATTTCTCCGATATTGAGTGTCACTTGCAGTAATATTTCTACCCATTGGGTGACTGTTTTAATAATTAAATTACGTTCAGTTTTTGGTATAGTACCTGCTCGATTTAGGATATTTTTGAGCTGACCTAATGCCCGATTAAGGGCAAGGGAACGGGCAGAGCGAGATATACCATTATGAACTACTTGAACATCGGCAATTACCCGTCGTAGAGAGGCAATTGCTTCCCAAGTAGTGCCACGCAGCAGAGGTGGATTTGGGGAAGGTGGAAGTTTCATGGAAGCAATTTCGGCTAGTTCTGATGTTTGGTCAAAACTTGTGAGAATTTGCGCTAAGGTAAACATCTCCTCTCCATAAAGCAAATCTCGGACTACAGCAAAAGCTGCTGTAGCTTTGTCTGGTTCCTGTTCGTGGAGATACCAGAAACCAGCCGCAGAGGCACGGGCAGAAGTATTTAAACGAAGTTCTGTTTGAAAACGAGCTTGAATTTGTTGTTTCCAGGGTGTGATGATGAAAAAACCTGCCACTACTTCTGACTTCATTACTTCATTGAGAGAAGCTGAGGCAAAACGCACTAACTCCCAATCATAAGGATTTTCTGATAATTGAGCGACGCGATAGATGAGTTGGTCTTTTGGTGTCTCAGCTAGCACGCGATTTACAGCTTTAACAACAGGGATAAACTGAAGGGTAAATAGTAGTAGTTCATTAATGTTATGCAATCCTGTTTCCCAATCCCGCCTCAGCCAATTAGCTATTTGAGCAGACAGGTAGGGAAGGGGAAGTGGAGTAATGTGAGGAAATTTTCTATTTTGCTGTTGACGCTGAAGCAGGGTAAATGGTACAGCGAAAAGCCAATTTTCAGGACGTGCGATCGCCACGGCTGACGCCAAGCCCAACCCCAAGCCCAACCCCACCCCCAACCCCACGCCGGAGCCCACGCCGGACAATACGCCCAAACCCACACCCAAGCCCGCACCCACCCCTACGCCGGACGCCACGCCCACTCCCACACCTGACCTCACGCCTAAGCCCACGCCCAGCGCCAGGCCCAACCCCACGCCAGACGCCACGCTGGACACCATACCGGAGACCGCGCCGTAGGTTGCGCCCAACACCACGCCGAATGCCACGCCTAACCCCACGCCGGACGCTACGCCTAACAGCACGACGGATGCCACGCCGGATGCCACGGCGAACGCTACGCCTGACACTACAACCCACCAATTAATAGGAATACTTATGCGTAACAAAAATATATTAAAACCTATAGGGATAGCAAATATTAAGATCGAAGCTTGCAAAATTAACTGACGCTGGACTGAATTTTGACGCAACCAATCCCACTTCTCAGACCATGTTTCGGCGTCTTTTAAATTAGATTCACCCCCAAAGGTAGACTCATACCACCGCAAAGCTTGAGGAAAGAAAAACACCCAATATAACAATCGCAGGTAATCTAAAGGATTCCACAAAGAAAGAGGACGCTTCAGTTTGGGAGCTAAATCTAATCGAGGAACGGGGGGATGGTTTTGATTCATAAATAGGTGGAAATGAATAAAATTTAGGATTGGTTATATAAGAGGACTTATGCGCGGGGATTTACAAACCGGGTTTTTGCGAAAATACTTCGCACTCACCCATAAATTCGGTAAAAAACCCGGTTTCTTTGGCGGAGTGCACAATTCCTGTAAGCCTATTTGCGATCATTGAGATAACTAGCATAAGTTTGATAGCATAACATCATCAATTTCTGGGGATAGCCACCACTTTTAGCAATTAATTCCGCAATTTCATCCTCAGTAAAAATCACGGGTTTCGCAACAGGTTCTAACCAGTCAGCCTGGAGGCGACTGATAATAAATTTGCGACTGATTTCATCATTCCATTGCTTGAGAGTTTCCTCAATACAAATCCCTTTGAAAGGAGATGTCATATTATTGTCTTGACTGTCAGGAAACAGAATATCGAGAGAGGTGCAAGCGGCAACAACTAGACGCAAAGGTGCGTTGGTTCCCTCCGCCAAACCCCGCAACTGGCCGCGTACTTTATTAGTAAATCCATCCCAGTTCATTTTCTCAACTTCATCTAAAAGCAACAGCAATCTGTGCGATTCTAAAGCCCGTAGTAGTAAAAATCCCTTCGTCGTCTCGATACCTACAAAGCTGCACAAAGCACCATAGAAATCATCTTCATCGTGAACATTTTGCAAATTGAGGTAATGCGGTTGTCGCGAAGGACGGAGTTGATTTGGTGCTTGTTGGTAAATCGCTTGTAGCAGAGAACTTTTGCCGATCGCCCTTTCGCCGATTATTGCTACGCTACTACCACTATTCAGCGTCTCGAATACCCGCCGAATTTCCCTTTCTCTGCCAAATAAAAATTGTGGAACGTCTATTTTGCCATGCTGGGGAATAAAGGGATTTTTGCATTTGATATCTGGCTGTGCTATTTCTCGGCTTGGATTGTGATTTGTTAAAGATATTTCGGGCGATGTCGTTGTATTTTGATTTTTAATTTCTTGCCAATCCAATTCTAAAGCTTTGCAAATTCCCACAAAATACTGGGACTTGATATCCTGCTGGGTGAAAAACTTATGAACTACTCCAATAGTGATGCCTGTCTGTGGCTTTTTGCCTTCCAGCACGACGCAACTGGCTAAGTCTTGGCGACTCCAGCCTTTACCTGTGAGAGCAATTTCTGCTTTTTCGATTCCTGTCTCGGATGCTGTCAGCGTCGGTTGTGGCATAGCCAAATGATAAAACTTTTAAGTATTATAAGCGATCGCCAACCAAACACATCCCAAACGCATACCAAACTCATAGTAACTGAAACCTATACACAGGCTGACTTTCAAATTTTTAGCCTTTAGACTTAAGACATATTCAATCAAAGGTAGCAATCATGAAAACTAAATCCAATATCACACCCGCCAAACCCAAATCTCCTAAAATGACTCCTAAAAACACTCCTCCTCAAATTCCCCCGGCTTTCCAGCAAGTCTTCTTCAGCGTTATTTGTTTTACCTTACTTTCTGGAGGTGTGTGTGTATCTCTGGGTACTAAAGATAGTCTATCTACCCAACAAGTTCGGATTTTTGAGAGTTGCAATACTACTTGGAATATGGGTGTGGGTGCGATTTTTGGACTTTTGGGTAGTAAGGCTAGCGACTTATTTGGCCCGGATGATGAGGATGATGATGAGTAATCGCTAATCATTTATTTGCAGAAAGTGCGATCGCCCTTAATGTCCAAAAGTGCGATCGCCCTTAATCCCCAAAAGCGCGATCGCCCATTGCAAACTAGACTTC
>JAJAYT010000110.1 GCA_026786085.1 Microcoleus sp. CAN_BIN18
AACCCAAGCTTCAATATCTTGAAAAAATAGCGGCTGGCTTCTAAAGACTAAACTCCAAGCTTGTGCGTAATACACGAGTTTTTGTAGTTTGAGAGGAGAAATAGTATCGCCTGCTTCTCTATCGACACGACATAAAAAGTAACGAGCAACGTCAAGAGCACTTTTCATATTTTTAGGATTTTAGTAATTTGACAAATTGACTTTTTATGGTAAGTGGGTACAAATAAACATTCTTATCGGGAGGGCGGGTTTTGCCTTGATCAACTGGCTGGTATCATAGATTCTTAGCTAAACCCGCCCCTACAAGATACTATTGTTTTTTTGCAATGACCTACTTAGGATGCTGCTTTAAAACTACGATCGCAATTGCGATCGACCTTTCCCCCTCATTCCCACATTTCTCTCCTCAAATCCTGCAACCTGGGAGCAAACTCTTCAGCTAAACCAGCTTCAGCCCGATCGACCCAAGGCAAATCATACACCGTCGGCTGCCTTTCGCTCTCCAGGTTGATCGGCTCAGTTTTATCCCCCGAATTGTCCCAACCAGCAATTAAAGTCCCCACCTGCGGTACGCTAGATCAGGTGAATATACTGGCTCATTTCAAGCTATCCTCCGATCGATCTTATGTCTCCAACCACATCTGCCCCCTCCCGAACCGTCCGCATCGGTTCCCGCAAAAGCCAACTCGCTCTAGTGCAAACCCACTGGGTGCAAGAACAGCTACAGAAACACTTCCCGGAACACACTTTTGAAGTCCACACCATGTCCACCCAAGGGGACATAATTCTTGATGTCGCCCTCGCTAAAATTGGCGATAAAGGACTTTTCACCAAAGAATTAGAAACGGGAATGATTAACAATGAAACGGACTTTGCCGTTCATTCCCTCAAAGATTTGCCGACCAATTTGCCCGAAGGTTTAATTTTAGGATGCGTCACCGAACGCGAAAATCCCGCTGACGCGCTGGTTGTACACTCCAAGCATAAAGACAAGCAACTCGACACCCTCCCAGAAGGTGCAGTCATCGGCACTTCTTCGCTGCGCCGACTGGCTCAACTGCGACACCATTTCCCTCATTTTGAATTCAAAGATATTCGCGGCAATCTCAATACTCGACTCGCTAAATTAGATGATGGCGGTTACGACGCCATTATTCTAGCAGTTGCAGGATTGGAAAGATTGGGAATGGGCGATCGCATCCACCAAGTTATCGCTCCCGAAATCTCCCTTCACGCCGTCGGACAAGGTGCATTGGGCATCGAATGCCGCGCTGGAGATACAGAAATCATGGCAGTGATTAAAGCTCTCGAACATACGGAAACCGCCCAAAGATGTTATGCCGAACGCGCATTTTTGCGGGAATTAGAAGGCGGCTGTCAAGTACCAATCGGCGTCAATACCAAAATAGAAAACGGTCAATTAACCTTAACCGGAATGGTATCGAGTCTCGACGGCACGCGATTTGTCAAAGATACTGTTTCTGGCGCTGCCGAGACTGCTGAAATGATCGGAATTGACTTGGCTCACCGCTTGCGGGAACAGGGAGCCGGTGTAATTTTGGAGGAAATTTTTATCGAAGTTCAGCGCGGTTCGTAAAGCTGACATCGGGGGTTTTAAACCCAAAAATCGCCTTTTTTATAAAACAATAAGGGTGATTGTTCTAAAAAATAGCTACGACATCATTCTGGTTGTAGATTTTGGATGGGAATTTTAGAAAAAAAGCCCTCTAGTGGTTGAAAAAAATGTGATTAGTTATCAACATACCCGTCAAAAATCTACAATCAAACATCCTAAATAAATCAGCAACCTATTTCAGGGAAAGGCAAAATATGAGCACTCAGGAAACTCAATTAAAACTAGAATTGGCAAAAGTTCAGCAACTTTATCGCAAAATGCAGGCAGATCAAAAAGCTTTGCAGCAGCAATTGAAAGAGTTTAAAACCCAGACGGGAAACTTTTCTGATGTCGTCGAGCAAGTCTTGCCCTCTGTAGTTTCAGTTTACGTGATGGATTGGGATACAGGAGAAGAAATTTCTTCCGGTAGTGGCTTTTTTGTATCGCCTGACATAATTGTGACTAACTATCACGTTGTCGAAGATATTGCCGATGAAGATTATTTCTACGAAGAAGATGAAGTCGAACAGGTTTTAGTGGAAACTTACGACGGAAAGTTGAGAATGGCAGAGGAGGTATTTACTGGCAATGCGGAAGAGGATTTAGCATTGCTTTTGATTACTGGTTTTATGATCGATCCAGAAACAGGGGAACAAGTTGAATCTCCCGAAGAATACCCTCCTTTAGAGTTGTCTCTTGATGTGAAAGTGGGCGATCGAGTAATTGCTGTGGGCAATCCTTTGGGGCAGTTTGCTTCAACTGTAACTCAAGGTATTATTAGTGCAATTCGCGAACCCGATGAGTATGAAGAAGGTGACGAAGATGATGATGATGTTGCTGAGGTGAAGGTGTTGCAAACTGATGCGGTGATTAATCCGGGAAATTCCGGTGGGCCGTTGATTAATATGGCCGGTCAAGTGGTTGGTGTGAATACCTGGGGATTGGAAGATGCTGATAGTATTAATTTGGCGATCGCCTCGGTGGCTTTGGATGACTTTTTAGCTGGATTTGAGGAGACTTTTGAGGATGATTCCGAGAGTTAGTTGGTAGTTGTCGGTAATCTGTGATTCTGGCGATCCTCTTCGTTGGCGTAGCCCGCCCCTACGGGGGCTACGCCAACGAAGAGGATCGCGAATCATAAACATGAGAGGGATTCGACTGATTATTGAGCAGCAGCCATCAATTCACTCGGTTCGGCAACTTCTTTTTGCAGCTTTTTACTGAAATAAATTACTTCATAGTCTGGTGCAAGTTCCTGACGTAGCTGATGCCATATACTAATCCCTTCTTGCTCAAATTTCTCGCTAACTTCCTCACTAGCAAACCCAGATGAAGCTGGATCGTTCCAATTCAGAGTTCCCTCATAAATTGTGATCCAAGCAAGCAAACGCCTGAGAGTTTCTTGACTTAAAGGTAATGCCGTTGGCTCGATATTGCCAAGTTTTCCAGGAGAGGCCCACCATAAGGGATGACTGCCATAGTCAGCATTTAGTTTAATGATTTCTTTCATGTTTAATTCACCTTATTTTATTAAAGAGAAGCGGGGTTAGCACAAACCAGATAACCGTTGCTACCGACTGTCACTGCAATCAGTTGAGTTTCACCATTAAAAGTGACCTGATAAATCGGTCTAGTTGGAGATTGATAACCTACAATTTCACCTGAGATAACAGCAGCCATCACTGCATCGGGGATTTCTGTCTCAGAGATATTTCTTTGTGCAAAATCTCGCCTGTGATTGTTCACAATGTGTTGCAAACCAGAGGCATAGTTTCCTATTTCTAAGAAAATTATTTGACCATCGATTAGCTTAGCTATCTGAACTATTGCTTCTGGATTATGCTTAATTCCGGTTTGCCTCAGTTCGGCTATGAGGGTCGCTTTTTTATCGGAGATTTCATTTTCTGAGTTGGTCAATGGCGATTATCTCAGTCTTAGGGAATTTATTATAATTTTAGCATGGCAGTGGGCGATGGGCGATCGCCCTTTTTGCGAAAAGAGGTGAAAAGGGCGATCCTCTTCGTTGGCGTAGCCCCCGTAGGGGCGGGCTTTCCTTCGGATCGCTTCGCTAACGCTAACGCACTTTCCTCAATTACGCTTCACTCATCGCAACTGGGATGGGCTGTAGAGAAACGATCGGAATTGTTTCAACCAGTGACAGCGTGTAAGCTGAGAGATGCAAAAAATCAGATACTGGTTTTTGCAGCAATATCTCAAAAACGATTTCTCGCAATTCGCTTGATAGCTGCGATAATCCTGCTGCGATGGAAAAACTTCTGGTTCCCATATCTGTTTTTTGGGCTAATACAGAGTAGTCAAACAAAATAATACTGATCGCTTTGCGTTCTGTTTTGCTAATCCGTAAGAGGATATGATCTGTCAATTCTATCCCTGTTGCGGGTACTCCTGGTTCAAGGGAAATTGTCAGAGTATCGCTGATTTCATCATATTTGATATTTGGCTTGTTCATAGAGTTAACCCATTATTTTTTGATAAGCTGTAACAATATAATTGTTTGGTATTAGTTGACCCTTTTCACTTGGACGATACCGACAGAGGACAATGGCAACAATATGGGTATTGTCCTCTGCTAAATTGTCAAATTCTTTACTGTAACGGTACTTTTGTGGATTTAATGAATCTTGTGTCCTACGACCTGAACGGACTGTTTGCTGGAGATTTTCTTCACAATTTTCCATTTCGGGGTGGTTGTCAGGGTCGATGATGTGTTCCCACCGTTCCTCGCTTAAATAAATATCATTACCGTAGCGATCGCGAACTGTCCAGCGTTTATCAAACTGCATACCATTTTTTATGTGGGCTATCAATGGAAAGGTTACAAGTATAGTTAATCATACCATTAAAATTTTCAAGGTAGGAGGAGGAGCGGCGATTCATGAAGAGGGATAGGTGCGCTTTACGCTCTTTTTTTGACCGCAGATGGACGCGGATCGATGAAAAGGGCGATCGCCTCAAATGACGGTTCAAGCAAATAGCAGGTTTTCTGCGATCGTCTTAGGTTTTGGGAGAGATTTACCATCTACCTGATATTCTTCAACTAAAAGCTCTACTGCATTCTTCAAAGCTTCTTCGTAGGTATCTCCGTTTTTTTTGCGCACCGCGTTAATATTGTGCCGATCGCCATTTAAACTTAATCTAGACTAACTATCTCAAGGAACACAAAAAAATAATGCGCATTTTATTTGTATCCGCCGAAGCAGCACCCTTAGCCAAAGTGGGCGGTATGGGCGATGTCGTCGGCGCTTTGCCTAAATTTCTGCGCCGCATGGGTCACGATGTCCGCATCTTCATGCCCTACTACGGTTTCGTCTCCGACAAAATGGACGTTCCCAAAAAACCTGTTTTCCAGGGGGCGGCGATGTTCCAAAATTTCTCAGTCTTTGAAAGTGTTTTGGCGGGAACCGATGTACCTTTATACTTATTGCAACATCCATCTTTCTTGCCACGCCGCGTTTACGGTGGCGTAGATGAAGATTGGCGGTTCACTTTCTTTGCTAATGCTGCTGCTGAATTTGCCTGGAATCACTGGAAACCACAAATTATGCACTGTCACGACTGGCATACAGGGATGATACCTGTTTGGATGAAACAAGACCCTGATATCAGCACAGTTTTTACTATTCACAATTTAGCTTATCAAGGGCCGTGGCGCTGGCGTTTGGAGCAGATGACTTGGTGCCCGTGGTATATGCAAGGTCACAATACAATGGCTGCGGCAGTCCAGTTTGCCGATCGAGTAAATACAGTTTCGCCCACCTACGCCGAACAAATCAAAACCCCAGCTTACGGCGAAAGTTTGGAAGGTTTGCTATCTTTTCTAGGCGGCAAAGTATCGGGGATTTTGAACGGAATTGATACAGAATCTTACAACCCAGAAACTGACAAGTACCTCCATCAACAATTCAGTGTTGATACTATTGAAAAGCGCCCAGCAAACAAAATTGCCCTGCAAGAAGAAGTCGGTTTGGAAGTGAATAAAAGCGCCTTTTTAATCGGCATGGTGACGCGGCTGGTAGAACAGAAGGGATTGGATTTGATCATTCAAATGCTCGATCGCTTCATGGCCTATACCGACGCTCAGTTTATTGTACTCGGAACGGGCGATCGCTACTACGAAACCCAACTCTGGCAAATGACCGCCCGCTATCCCGGCCGGATGTCCACCCAATTACTCTACAACGACGCACTTTCCCGGCGCATTTACGCAGGCTGCGACACCTTCCTGATGCCCAGCCGTTTCGAACCCTGCGGCATCAGCCAAATGCTCGCCCTCCGCTACGGCTGCGTCCCAATGGTGCGTCGCACTGGCGGTTTAGTCGATACCGTTTCCCACAATGACCCGATCAATAATACTGGCACAGGTTACTGTTTCGATCGCTACGAACCCCTCGACTTGTTCACCTGCATGATCCGAAC
>JAJAYT010000111.1 GCA_026786085.1 Microcoleus sp. CAN_BIN18
ACAACAAATAAGATGCCCGTTCCACATGAACTAAATGCAGTTGTGGAACGGGCATCTTGCCCGTTTTAGACTCCCAAAAACAGGCAAGATGCCTGTTCCACAACAACTTCAGACTCCCAAAAACAGGCAAGATGCCTATTCCACAAAAATTCAAGGTAATACCAATTCTGAAAAATAGGTTTATACATGGATTGTACGCGAGCATCTGTAGGGACACGGCATTGCCGTGTCCGATTTGCGGAGGTTTTTCGTAGTAAGGACTTTAGTTCTGATTGACTCAAAAACCAGTAGAGAGGATTAATGAACAATGAGCAGTTTTTACCGATGGTTTCGGTGGTTGTGCCTGTTTACAACGGTGAGAGGGATTTGCCGGATTTAATCGAGTGTCTGCGATCGCAAACTTACCCGCCACACAGTGTAGAATATCTGTTAGTAGACAACAAAAGTCGCGATCGCACTTCAACTATTCTCGAAACCGCAGCATCTAACCCCCCCTCAGTCCCCCCCTTGCTAAGGGAGGGAAGTAAGAAGGGAAGTAACAATCAAATCACCATTCGCCATCTCAGCGAAAATAAGATTCAAAGTTCCTACGCCGCCCGCAATCAAGGGATTCGCGCTTCAAAAGGCGAAATCATCGCCTTTACCGATGCAGACTGTCGCCCGGAGTCTGAATGGTTGGAAAATTTAGTTAAGCCCTTTGTCAATCCCGAAATTGCGCTTTCCGCCGGGGAAATACTCGCATTACCTGGTAAAACTATTTTAGAACAACACGCCGATCGCGAAAATACTCTCTCTCAAAAACATACACTCACTCACCCTTTTTGTGCATACGGTCAAACTGCCAATTTAGCTGTACGCAAACAAGTGTTAGAAACAGTCGGTTTGTTTCGCCCTTACCTTACGAGTGGTGGCGATGCGGATTTGTGCTGGCGGATTTTGCGGGAAACATCCTATAAAATGTATTTTGCCGAAAGTGCGATCGTCCGACACCGCCACCGTTCTACAATAAAACAGTTGCAAAGTCAATGGTATCGGTACGGCGAATCTAACAAATACTTGCACGAACTCCACGGCGTCGATTTGATGCGAGAATTGACAACACAGGAATATTGTTATCGGCTAGCGAGGTGGCTATTGAAAGAGTTGCCGATTGCTGCTGCCAAATGTGCGTTAGCGAAGCCCTCGAAGAGGATCGCCCGCGCCGATCTGGTAGACTTGTTCAATACGCCGATCGGTCTAATGAATGTTAGGGCAAGGGCGATCGGACAGCGCCAAGCCAAACTTCCTTTAGCAGCTTGGGAAATTGAGCGGTTTTAAGATTTTACAATATACAGCTTTTCAGGTCAGTAGGGACACGGCACTGCCGTGTCCCTACAATCCCCCCTATAAATACCTATAAGTTTATTTTATAGGTACATCTAAGTATGCTGAATCAGAAATATGAAAATTTAACGTAATAGTTAATATAAAATTAATAAGCATCTGCGGAAGCGCCTAGTCTCAAAACAACCAGTAACTAGAAGACTGACGCCAAAATAGCCTATAATTCTTAGGTTCTGGCTTTCCACTACTGTAGTCAGCGCGATCGGAATTATTCTCAGATTTTTAAAGTTTTGTAACATTTATAGGTAATGCCAATGGCTCAAATCCTACTCCAGACCGTTTGGTTAATACCTTGCTATCCACTCATCGGCGGAGTTCTGTCGATACTGTGGTTTCCGGCTGTCACCCGTCGCACGGGGCCAAGACCATCTGGTTATGTGAACGCCATATTCACATTCTTCGCTTTCGTACACGGCGTCATCGCCCTCACAGCTATCTGGAACCAACCCGCGCAACAGCAGTTTATTCCCTGGCTAAATGTCGCAGGTTTAGACTTAACCATTCCCGTCGAAATCTCTAGTGTCACCGTCGGGGCGACAGTTTTGATTACCGGACTGAATTTTCTGGCGCAGATTTATGCCATCGGTTATATGGAAATGGACTGGGGCTGGGCTAGGTTCTTTTCCCTGATGGGGCTGTTTGAAGCGGGGATGTGCGGCTTAGTGTTGTGCAATTCCCTGTTTTTCAGTTACATGATTTTGGAAGTTCTCACGTTGGGGACTTACCTGCTAATCGGGCTGTGGTTCAATCAGCCTTTGGTGGTGACAGGAGCTCGCGATGCTTTCTTAACCAAGCGGGTGGGAGATTTATTTCTGTTGATGGGAGTAGTCGCAATTCTACCGCTGGCTGGAACTTGGAATTTTGACGAGTTGGCTGTATGGGCCCAGACTGCAAACCTTGACCCCACTGTGGCGACGCTGTTGGCCTTAACTTTGATTGCGGGGCCGATGGGCAAATGCGCTCAGTTTCCCTTGCACCTGTGGCTGGATGAGGCGATGGAGGGCCCCCTGCCGGCAACGATTCTGCGGAATACCGTCGTTGTGGAAACTGGTGCTTGGATTTTGATTAAGTTGCAGCCGGTGATTGCTTTGTCGCCGATCGGACTAAAGACAACTATTATTGTAGGTGCTGCGACGGCGGTTGGTGCTTCCTTAATTGCGATCGCCCAAATCGACATCAAGCGCACGCTATCCTATATAGTCAGCTCATACATGGGCTTAGTATTTATCGCCGTCGGTACTGGACAAGCCGAAACTGCCCTGACATTAATCTTTGCTTACAGCTTAGCAATGGGTTTGTTGGTAATGAGCATCGGTTCGGTAGTTTGGAACAGCATCACTCAGGATGTCCGCGCGCTAGGCGGTTTGTGGGGAAAACGTCCGATATCCGCAATCTCGTTTCTTGTCGGTAGCGCTGGATTGGTTGGACTTCCGCCCTTCGGCTGTTTCTGGGCTTTAGAAGAATTCACATCAGGACTTTCGGAAACTCACCCTTTCTTGTTAGGAATAGTTTTGTTTGTCAACGGTGTCACTGCTTTTGGCTTAGTGCGCGTCTTCGGCTTAGTTTTTGGTGGAAAACCAAAGCAAATGACCGAACGTTCACCAGAAGTTCACTGGCCTTTCATCTTACCAATGACTATTTTAATGGGCTTTACTTTGCACGTTCCGCATTTTTTGGCAGCGTGGCAATTATTACCTTTGGCGACTTTGAATTATACTGCAACGGGACTGCTAGTTTTGTCAAGTGCGATCGGCATCGGTGCAGGAGCATTTATCTACCTGAACGAGAAATGGGAAAAACCAGTGCGAATTGGTTCTCAAGCCCTGCAAGACTTTTTTGCCTACGACTTTTACACGGCCAAACTTTACCGCGTTACCGTGATATTTGCAGTTGGTTTAGTGGCTCAAATTGTCTCTTGGATTGATCGCAATATTATTGACGGATTCGTGAATCTCATAGGTTTTGCAACAGTTTTCGGCGGGCAAAGCCTCAAGTATAACGTTAATGGTCAAACTCAATTTTACGCCCTGACAATTCTGTTCGGAGTTGCACTTTTGGGACTGATTGTAAGCTGGCCTCTGTTAGCTCGCCTGTCGCTGATTGTCGGCGGGTAATACCGAATCCAGACACCCCCTTTATCATTCGGCGGTTTAAACCGCTTCTGGTCAAACAAAGTCCGCCTCCGCGGACTAAGAAGTAAAGGGAGATATTTAAGCCTGATTTGGTATAAACAATAGTTTCGAGTTTTGACTCACTGTCAACTGTCAATTGTCAACTATCAACTGTCAACTGTCAACTATCAACCGTTTAAATTATGCTTAGTGCATTGCTCTGGTTGCCCGCGTTGGGCGCTGCTGTAGTCGGGTTCATACCCGGAAACATGAATGGAATGCGCCTGCGTTCTATAGCCTCAGCTTTTGCTGCTGCTGTTTTCCTGTTAAATATCTGGCTGCTGATTCAATTCGACCAAGCCAATTCAGGACTCCAATTTCAAGAATATTTGCCTTGGATTCCGCAGTTAGGTTTAAGTTACAACTTAGGCATCGATGGCTTATCTTTGCCGCTGTTAGTTTTAAGTTCATTACTAACGCTATTAGTCATTTATGGCACTGGCGAAGCGGTGGCTCGTCCACAGCTTTACTACGCCTTAATTTTGCTAATTAATGCAGGTGTGGCCGGAGCTTTAATGTCTCAAAACCTACTGCTGTTTGTACTTTTTTACGAACTAGAATTAATTCCTTTTTACCTATTGATTGCGATTTGGGGTGGCAAGCAGCGAGAATACGCTGCTATGAAGTTTCTAATCTACACGGCTATTTCAGGACTTTTAGTTTTAGCAGGATTTTTAGGTGTTGCTTGGCTGAGTGGCTCTTTAAACTTCGATTACAGTGCGATTCATACTCAGGATTTATCTTTAAAAACACAATTGATACTGTTAACAATTGTGCTACTTGGGTTGGCAATTAAAATTCCCCTAGTACCCCTACATACTTGGCTACCTGATGCTTACGTCGAAGCTTCACCAGCAACAGCAATTCTACTGGGCGGCATTTTGGCGAAGTTGGGAACTTACGGCTTAATCCGGTTCGGCTTGCAGATGTTTCCCGAAACTTGGGCGATTTTTGCTCCCGGTTTAGCGATTATCGGGACTGTGAGCGTGATGTACGGGGCTTTGAGCGCGATCGCCCAAAAAGACATCAAGCGCATGGTAGCCTATAGTTCGATCGGGCATATGGGCTACATCCTCGTTGCTTGCGCCGCCGGCACGAAAATCGCCTTAATCGGCGCAGTCGGTCAAATGGTCAGCCACGGCTTAATTTTAGCTTTACTATTTCACTTAGTAGGCATCATCGAAGCCAAAGTCGGCACACGGGATTTGGACGTGCTCAACGGCTTGATGAACCCAATGCGAGGTTTACCCACAGCTAGTTCCCTATTAGTTTTAGGCGGCATGGCAAGCGCCGGAATTCCCGGTTTGGTAGGTTTTGTTTCCGAATTTTTAGTATTTCAGGGCAGTTTTTCAGTCTTTCCAATTCAAACTTTAATCTGCATTCTAGCCTCTGGTTTAACAGCAGTTTACTTTGTGATTTTGCTCAACCGCACCTGTTTTGGGAAGTTGGATAATGCCACGGCTTACTATCCTGCTGTCACGTTTGGCGAAAATATGCCGGCGTTGGTTTTGGCGGGAATCATTTTTGTGTTGGGAATTCAACCCGCTTGGCTGCTGAAGTGGAGCGAATCGACTACAAATGCGATCGTTGCTACTCTGCCGACAGACAAAAATTCTCAAATAGCTATTAGCTATTCTCTGGAAAACTCGGCGATTGAAATCGCGTCTACACAAACGAAGTCCGCCTCCGCGGACTAAGAAATTAACGGCTCTACTCGTTACCAGGCTCTGCCTGGGAACCAGTTAATAAGCATCAACAGTTCAAATAATATTGCTATTGATTAGGAGAAACTGAAAATGGTACAAACCCCTACTAAACCAGCAACTAAACTACCTCCTTCCAAGCACGAATTTGCAGATGTCATCCACAGGCTAGAAGCGGGCGGTGCGATGATTCCAGATACCCCCGAAAATCTGATGCAAATCATCGCTATTTGGAAAGCCTACGCGGTGCCGATGGACTTCTATTGGCGGGATTTACTTTACATCGCTGAACGGGTATTTTTACAACCGCTTCCCTTCTTTAAATACTTCTTACCCCAGGAGTATTTAGACTTGCAAAATCACTATTCAGGTGACGGTGCAGATTTGCGGATTTGGCGCGGTACTGGAAGCGCTCACCCTGAACTTTTGGAGTTCATGGAGAAGGGAGAAACTGGGAAAATGCCGCGCTTGTTTCATCATTTGTGGCACGATCGCATTAACATGGAATTTGCCGAAGAGTGTATGAGGGGAATGCTTTGGCACCGAGGCTTGTACGTGCCGACGAATCAATTCGATCCTTATTTGGACACTGACGAATATAAGGCTAATGCCGATCGGGCAATTAAAGCTTACTTCAAAAAAGACCCATTCATGCTGGGATTGCACAAAGCATTTCCCGAAATGTTTTTAGAACAGTGCCGCCAAATGTCTTATTACAGCAACCTCGGCTTGTTCTGGGAAGTAATGGCACCAGTATTTTTTGAAGTGTCAGACTTGTACGACGAAGGGAAGATTACCACAGTCCCGCAAGCGATGGATTTCCTGGTAAATGGCATATTTGCGATCGCCGGAAGGCCAATTTATCACCACGTTCTCATCGACGGCGAAACCTACGAAATCATCCCCAAATCCAAAGGTTTCACATGGCTTTATGAAGCAGCGTTACCTTATGTTGAAGCTGTGTTTTACCGCACTTCACCATTCCGAGGAACCAAATCGTACAACGCGCAAGCCAGGGAAATTCCCGAGGATCAAAAAGACTTCCACTACGGAGTTTTGTATGCAGACAAATTCCCCGTAGGTACGGCGGGAATTCCGCCGACTTTGCTAGCCCAAGATATGCTGCACTTCCTGCCGCCTTATTTGATGGATTTCTACAAACAGCGGTGTCGGGGCGAAGATGATGTTTTGAATCAAATTGGGGTGACATTTCAGCGATCGATGTATTGTGTTACTTCGGCGGTGATTCACGCGCTGCGGGCTGCGCTTCTATATCCTTTGGATGACCCGAATCCGAAGCATTTGAAGGCGAATCGGGCATTTTTTGAGTCTCAGATCGATCGCTTCTGTCGCCCGGAATACGGCATGAAATACGCGGCGAGGTTGAAGAACATTCAGACTTCGGATTACAGGTAAATGATGTCTGTCCGCAAGGGAAGACGGCGATTGAAACCGCGTCTACACAAACGATGTCCGAGCTCAGAGGGACTGAAGAAAACAACGTAATTTTAACGGCAGGTTCTTCAACCCGCGGAGGCGGGTTTTGTTTTTGTAGGCGCGATTTCAATCGCCGTCTTCTGCCGTCAAAACTAAGGAAATAAATCGCAAATGAATAGCAAAGACGTAGCCAAATATATCGAAGCAACCGACGGGATTTCCAAACCTTGGCTGTTGGTGCAACTGCGGCTGAAAAAATTGCAAGAAAGGCGATCGGAGATTTCTGCTGAAGAATATATCACAGAACTTGCCGACATTCAGCAAGCTTTAATGAATTTGGGCGAATGGTGGTTGGAATCGAAGATGAAGTGTTTTAATTCGTTACCGATGCGAATACAGTATTGATTTTCAGAACCTTTGAGTTTGACTAATCCATCTAGGCGCGGGTTGTCAGCAAGTTGCTGGACTTTGACTTTCTTGCCCGTTGAGTCGTGTATTGGCGGAAGGTGATGTAGTCACCGGCTTTGTAATCAGCGCGGGCGGCCTCAGTTTCAGCAATATCTTCAGGAGAATCTTCCTCATCCGGGAATAATTCAGCTTCCAACAGTTCCCAAAGCTGCTGTTTTTCTGCAATTTCCAGTGACGAAATTGCTTCTAGCAGTGATTGAAATGAGATGTCTACTTTCACGGTATTCTCAGCCATTCAAAGTTTTCTCCATATTTAGTTTGACATTTTTAATTGTGCCTGTGCCCATTCTCGCAGTTGCTCGTCCGATCGCACTTTAAAATTTTTCCATCAAATCTTTTTCTGCTGTATAAACATCTCGTAGCTGTTGCAGCCCGGAAGCAGAAATGACCGATTTAACCGTAGCTACCAATTTTCCCCACTCGAACAAGCCGTCAACTGAAACAGTCGCTTTGAAGTTGTGGGTATAAAATTTCGTCCAAAATCCGGGTGCTTGCTTGCTTTTCCAGCGCTTGTACCATCGGCCAAAATCTTGAAGGGAAGGGGGATTGACTTCTAAAATTGGGGGAAAATCGGCGTAGCTGACAAACCGGCTGATGCCTTTGGCGTGGACATACACCATGTAGCGACAGCATTCTATCCGGTAAATGTCCTGTGTTGAGATGTTGAAAAGCAGTGCTACTGTGTCTTCTGTGACCAGAAAACGAGCCCGCCGGGCCCCTGGCTTCAGACACGGGGAAAAGTCGGTAGCGGTTGAAACCGCCTTCTTCTTCATGCTAGTCACAATCTTAACATATCTATTTTTCCGAGTGGTCGTTTCACTGCTAGAATAGTTCTATGAAACAACGATATCAATACCGCATATATCCAACTTCCCAGCAAGTTCACAGTCTTGCTAAGTTGTTTGGTTGCTGTCGTGTTGTATGGAATGATTCACTAGCGTCGTGCAATTCATCCGACAAATTGCCCAGTAATGGAGACTTGCAAAAAACCTTCATTACTCAAGCTAAGAAGTTAGAACAGCGAGAATGGTTGGCGGAAGTATCAAACATTCCTTTGCAGCAATCGATTGCTGATTTAGGCGTGGCTTGGAAGAACTACTTTGACTCACTGAAAGGCAAACGAAAAGGTCAGAAAATCCATCGTCCTAAGTTCAAGAAACGCAATGGGAAACAGTCGGCACGATTTAGGAAGGGAGGCTTTTCTCTCAAACACGGGAAAGTCTATATTGCTAGAATCGGACGAATAAAGGTCGTTTGGTCAAGGGAATTACCATCCCTGCCAAGTTCGGTCACGATAATCAAAGATACCGCAAACCGATACTTTGCTAGCTTTGTGGTCGAAGTCAACCCGGCAGCCCTACCCGATAATGGACAATCGGTTGGCATCGATCTCGGTATTACCGACTTCGCCACTCTTAGTACAGGCGAAAAAGTAAAAGCTCCAAAACCACTCAAAAAGAATCTGAGGAAACTTCACAAAGCACAACGCAAGCTAGCCAGAAAAAAGAAGGGAAGCAATAGGAGGGAGTTAGCACGCCGGAAGGTTGCGAGAATTAACGCCAGAATCTCCGATATTCGTAACGATTTCCTACACAAATTAAGTACCAGAATTATTCGTGAAAACCAAACGATAATTCTGGAAGACCTCAACGTTTCCGGTATGATGAAAAACCGTAAACTATCTCGTGCCATTTCTGATTTAGGTTGGCGAACTTTTCGGACAATGCTAGAAGCTAAGTCAGAAATGTACGGAAGAGATTTCAGGGTCATCAGCCGATGGGAACCAACTAGCCAACGATGTTCTTGTTGTAGGCAAATTGGCGGGAAAAAAGAACTCTCAGTCCGTGAATGGACTTGCTTGTTCTGTGGAGCCGTTCACGACCGAGACAAGAATGCGGCAATTAATATAAAAGTCGCGGGTGGATTGCCCGAGACTATAAACGGACGTGGAGGACGGAGTAAGACCGCATCCAATGTGGCATCTTCCAGCGAAGCGTCAACCCACCAATTTCCCAAACAGCTTTCGTTGTTCGGGTAGACTGGAATCCCCCTGATTTATCAGTGGGGAGGATATCAAAAGGTGCATCAGATGCAGGTGAATGGGGAGATTTGAGGGGTTGAGGGCGCGAACTTTTGGGGGCTCAGAAACCGAGTTTTTTACCGAAAATCCTTCGTCGCAGTCCTGTGATTCAGCAAAAAACCCGGTTTCTTCGATCGGAGTGCGTAAGTCCCATCGAGCATCTCAAATGGTAGAATTCTCTGGAACTAGCAACATCCGCGATTCTATTTCTTCCCAGGTTTTGGCTGATATTCTCACTGCTGCTTCTTTGCATTTGATGATCAGATGATTGGCAGATAAATAATCTCTCAGCGCCTCTGCTTCTTCCTCAGATAATTTGACTATTTCTGGATCGAGATGGAGTGCATTACACCAGATACCTAAAAGGCGATCGGCAAATGCTAAGTGTACTTGTTTAGGTTGGTCAGCATCAGGCAATTGATCGCTGAGTAATTTCAGTTGAGCAATCAGCTCAGTCCAATTCACATCCTTGAAGATTTTAAGTTTTTTAAGTTCTTCGGCAAGCGCGATGGCGATGGCGTAGGCGTAGGCGTTGGTGTTGGCGTTGGTGATGGCGATGGCGATGGCGTTGGTGTAGGCGTAGGCGTAGGCGTAGGCGTAGGCGTAGGCGTAGGCGTGGGCGTAGGTGATCGCCCCAGCACGCTTACCCACAGGCTTAAAATCACCTTCCGAGCCC
>JAJAYT010000112.1 GCA_026786085.1 Microcoleus sp. CAN_BIN18
ACCCATTGCCCCTGTTGATTGCGCCGAAACATCTCTACTCCTGGCTGTTCAACTTGCACCAAGACATACTCTTGCAGTGTTAAAAATTGGCGGTATTTAGCAAACTTCGTTCCGCGATCCAGAGATTCTGTTGAAGGTGATAAAACTTCGATAATCAAGGAAGGAAATTGCACCAATTGCGGATCGTTATCGCGATCGTCGCAAGTTACGACAACATCAGGATAAAAATACTTTTGCCCTGGTTCGACTTGGACTTTGACAGCTAGGATGTAAATTTCGTAGGGCAGATTAAGGCGATCGTCTAATAGCTTGAAGAAGTTGAAGGTAATCCGATTGTGATTGCGGGTTCCGCCTGTGGTAGCGACGACTTTACCATCCCAATACTCGTAGCGTTCTTCTTGGGTGAGTTCCCAAGTCAGATATTCTTCTGCGCTCATCGATAGGCGATCGGGGAAGGCAACCATAATGCGATCGGGGAATGAAGTATGTTTCTAGGATAACAGGAAGATTGCTTGTTTGGATACTGTTGAAGTATTGAGAATATTAAGCGATCGCCTACAATAATACTATCCCAATTTAAAATCTCTAATCTCAGATGATATGACTACACTCATTAAACCTAAGCCCACCTTAGAAGATTTCCTGAAACTTTCAGAAACCAAGCCCGCCTCAGAATTTATCAATGGACAAATCATTCAAAAACCTATGCCTCAAGGTGAACATAGCACATTACAGGGTGAACTCTGCACTGTCATTAACCAAATAGCTAAAGTACAGAAAATTGCTTGTGCATTTCCAGAGTTACGCTGCACTTTTGGCGGTGCAGGAATTGTCCCTGATGTGACTGTATTCCGATGGGAAAGAATTCCCTTTTTGCGATCTGGAAGAATTGCTAACCGCTTTGAAATTCATCCAGACTGGTCGATTGAAATTCTGTCCCCGGAACAAAGCCAAACAAAAGTGTTGAGTAAATTACTGCATTGTTCCCGAAATGGTACTGAATTGGGATGGTTGCTCGATCCTGAAGAAGAAAGTATTTTAGCTATATTCCCAGGGCAAAAAGTGGAATTGTACACAGGTGCAACTCAGTTGCCAATCCTCAAGGGCATCGAGTTGGAATTGACCGTTGAAACTATTTTTGGGTGGTTGAGTTTTAGTTGAGATTGGGTAAGCGATCGCACTCAAATATCAACAGTCTTGGACGCACTCCCGAAAAAGAAACCGGGTTTTTTACTTAATCTGTGGACTACAGCGAAGGATTTTCGTACAAAAACCCGGTTTCTGGCCACCCGTGCGTAAGTCCCGATCAAGTTTGCTAAACCCTGATAAAATATGAGATAATTGGTAAAAAGAACCTTCAGGAGAAACAGATGAAAGCTGTTGAAGTATTGGGAACTATAGATGAGAAAGGTCAATTATTGCTCGATCGCGCGATCGAAGAATTCCCGCCTAGCCGCGTGCGAGTTATCATACTTTTTGCTGAAGTAGCAGAGGAAGTCGAAATCGATCCTGATGATACTCCTATTGCCGAAGTGAAAGCAAGTCTCAGAAGAGCATTGCAGGAAGCAAAAGCAGGAAAAACTAGACCTATTTCGGAAATGTGGGAAGGAATAGATGTCGAATAAAATGCTTTTCCTAGAGATTTAAAGAGCTTGCCGCTGAGCCTCCAACAACTCCTGAATCCCTATTTCAGCCACATCCAAAATTTGATTTAACTGACTCCGACTGAAACTTCCCTCTTCCGCAGTTCCCTGAATTTCGATGATATTCAAATCTCCATTCATTACCACATTACAATCAATTTCCGCCGCCACATCTTCCAGATAATTTAAGTCTAAAAATAGCTCGCCTTCCAAAAGTCCCACAGACACGGCCGCTACTTGACGAATAATGGGCGATCGCGCTAAATCACCTTTTTGCACCAACTTATTCAAAGCATCAGCCACAGCCACAAATGCGCCATTAATAGAAGTCGTGCGAGTCCCTGCATCTGCCTGCAAAACATCAGCATCGACAATAATCGTGCGATCGCCCAAAAGCTGCATATCCAAGCACGATCGCAAACTCCGGCCAATCAACCGCTGGATTTCTTGAGTGCGCCCCGATAATTTCATAAATTCCCGCTCTTGTCGCTGCGGCGTAGATCCTGGTAACATCCGGTACTCCGCAGTTAGCCAACCTTTGCCAGTATTCTCCAGAAACCTAGGTACTCCAGGCTTAATCGTAACGCTGCACAGTACCTGAGTATCGCCGCTTTTCGCTAGCACCGATCCGCTGGCAAATTTGGTAAATTCGCGATCGAAACTAATCGGACGAAGTTGATTTGGCTGTCTGCCATCGGCACGTTTTATGGACATAAGTTATTTGTTATTTGTTATTTGTTATTTGTTATTGGTTATTTGTGATTCGTTATTGGTAATAACTGATATTTTGCACCATTCTCAACTAGCCTTTCACGGACGGGCAGGATGCCCATCCCACAAGAAAATTTATTTTTTGTGGAACAGGCATCTTGCCTGCTCTTGAGAATGGTGCAAGATGTGAGTAATAATCAACAAATAACGGCTAATGACTAATGACTGCTGACTAATGACTATTAACTATTCACAAATTTAAGAATATCCTGCTGCACTTCTTCTGGTGGTCGATCGCCGTTGATAGTTAACAGCTTGTTGCGATACTCATAATAATCTAAAATCGGGAGAGTTTGCTCCTCGAATAAATCGAGCCGCCGTTGTAAAATTTCTGGACTATCGTCCGATCGCGCTCGCTGGATCGATCGACTCAACAACAACTCAGTCGGAACCTTCAACCAAATCGCCCAATCTATCTCTTGTGCCAAATCGTCTAATAAAAAATCCAACTCCTCAGCTTGAAAAGCCGTCCGTGGATAGCCCTCCAACACCCAGCCATTAAAGACATCCCACAGCAGCAGTCGGCGGCGAATGAAGTGAATCATAGCTATGTCGGGAACTAACTCCCCTGTTTTGACATAAGGCATTGCCAACTTGCCCAAAGCTGTTTCAGAAGCAATCGCCTCCCGCAGGATGTCCCCCAAAGCGAGCAAAGGAATGCTCAAATTGTTGCACAGTAGTTTTGCCTGAGTTCCCTTTCCCGCTCCTGGCCCTCCCAGAATCACTAATCTCACAGTGCTTTGCTCCTACCGCTGCTACACTCAAAGTTTACCTGTTATTGAGATCGATCGGGCAAAATGACTGCGAATCCCACTACAGCTAGCTTTTGACAATTTGTATATCTAGCGTGCGATGCGATGTGCGATCGGCCAAGTACACTATATATTGTTAAGCCGGCTCCATCCCTGTCAAGGTCAAAGCCACACTCTAGACTCAGTTACTAATTAAATATTGCCCTATGGTTGCTCAGTTACAACTAGCAACAATCAACAGCGCGCTACAACCTTGAATCGAGATGTGTGCATACCTCGATAATTCATAAAACGGATAATCTGTGATAGAATTTTGCTAGGAGCTAAAAAGCTTACTGTACCGTACCTTGACAACTTAATAATATGTACGCAAAAAACAGCAACACCGTACCTGACACCGTTAAAGTGCAATCAGACAAAGGTTCACTACGGTTACAGTTCAGCACCCGGTATAACCCGGTGTTTGGCGGTAAGCGCAAGTATCAGCCTTTAGGCATGAAGGATACGCCTGAAAATAGGCTGAAATCCGAAGCGATCGCATATCGGATCGAGAATGACTTGCTGCACCCTGATTGGATACAGTTATTCGATCCGACTTTTGCCAAGTACGGGCTTAAGTCGCAGTACGCTGCTTTACAACTAGCAGCCCCGATACCTGAATCAGAACCTGAGATGACAGTCGGTGCAATGTGGGAAGATTACCTGGTATGGAAACAGAAACGGGTAGAAGCAACTACTTATCGTAGTAGGTATGAGGGTTCTTACTTAAACCTAATTAAAGGCTTAGTATGGAACAAAAAAACACAAACCTTTACAGACACGGGTGCCGGTTTATTTGATACTCACTTATCAAGTGTTAATGTTGAAAAATGGTTTGAGGATTCTTGTGGATGTCTACGCTTGAATCGTCAAACAATTGCAGCACTCTCTGAAGCGTTCATATATTTGCAGTCACAAGGCAAAACCAAGCTCACAAAAAATCCGTTTGTACTCGACAACAAAACCGAAAACAAAACGGATGTGTATAAATCAACGATTAACGCTGATGGTACAGAACGTGAATGGTGGGATGTACCTGATGATGAATCTGACAATGATGAACGCGATCGGCGTAGCTTTAGCAAGGCTGACATGGTAACTATCATTGATGCTTTCTACAATCACAAGAACGCATCACCGCGTGAATTAGCACCTTTAGTCGAATTCCGATTCTTGACAGGTTGTCGCAGCGGGGAAGCTTTTGCCTTGCGATGGCGCGACTGTTTTCGCGGTAAAGAACAAAATAACATTGTTTTTAGTCGCAGTTATGACGGTCAAGTTAAAGTGACTAAGAAGACCAAAACAGGTGATATCCGCATCTTCAAAATGTACCCTAAGCTACGCGACTTGCTGCTACGGATTAAACCTGTTGATGCTAAGCCTAATGATTTAGTTTTTACTAAGCTGAATGGCAAAAGTTGGTGTACTAATGAAGTACACGAAAAATGGTATGGCAGAGTCTTAAAAAGGGATGAGACCGAATATCACTATCCCGGTATTGTCACTCAGTTGGTTGATGATGGTTTAATCGACGGCTACTTACCGTTCTACAACTGTCGCCATACGTTCATCAGCTTACAAGCTCACGCTGGCACTGACTTATTCTTGCTAGCTACCGCGTGCGGTAACAGTGTAGAGGTGATTCAAAAGCACTATTTAGGCGTTAACCCTGATGTGAGTTTTACAGATATCTTCTAACCCCCCCCCTCACAACTTACCAGCCCTAACCGGCTGGTATTTTTTTGTCTAAAAAACTGACATCTAATATCCATATTCTCAAATCAGGCCCCTGAATCAGGGGCCTGATTCTAAAATACATGGCATTATGCGATCGCATAAATCTGTAGTACACAAATCGCCTGTACTACAAAACTGTAAAATCTGATAGCATATCGCTCTTAATCGAGTCTGATTTGGCACTTTTTGCCACCTTAAAGGATAAGTTCTGTTTATAAATCACCACAG
>JAJAYT010000113.1 GCA_026786085.1 Microcoleus sp. CAN_BIN18
GGGTAGCGATCGCCCTTTCTTCTAACAACTATCAACTGTCAACTATCAACTGACTTTCATTCATGCCGCGTACCGTCAGGCATAACAGCACCCTTTAAATTCGCCCCTGTCAACTTAGTATCCAACAACAAAGCATTCCTCAAATTAGCACCCTTCAAATTAGCACCTTCCAGATTCGCCATCCACAGATTCGCCCGCGCCAGATTCGCCCCCTCCAAGTCAGCATCAACCAAAAAAACACCTTTCATAAAAACACCTTTTAAATTAGCATTTTTCAAATTACCGCCTCCCAAATAAGCATCCTCCAGGAAAGCACTTTCTAGATTAGTTCCTTCCAGATTAGCCCCGATCAGATTGCTGCTTATCAAATAAACACCAGCCAAATTAGCATTTTTTAAATTAGCATTAACCAAATTTGCGCTCCACAAATTAGCATTTTCGAGGTTAGCATTTTCCAGATTGACACCTTCGAGAAAGATACCGCTTAAGTTAGCCCCTGAGAGATTGCACTCCCGGCATTCTCTCCCTGTAAGCAAATGTTTAATTTGATGCTTGACTGATGAACTCTTAGCTGCAAAAATTATAAAGCTTGTAGCTAAAGAGGCGATCAGGATGAAAGTTACCAGCCCGATCGCACTTACAACTTTTTTCTGTTTCATTACTCCCAAAATCTCATAGCAGCGACTCACAAAAATTGTAAGTGCGATCGCATTGACAATCTCAAGTCTAAAATCTCGAATCTAAAATCCGAGCGCTGCGCAAATATACTCAATCAGCATTCTTGCTAAATTCCATAAAGATTAAATGTAACTTGGCATACAAACTCTACCTCAAATTTGCCTGTCCTCAGTTAAGTCCCTTCCTAGCCTAGCCTCCAGGCAAAAAAATCTGTCCTACAGTAGGCCTTAATTAACTTGTCAATTCCCCTAAAATCACTCAAAATTAAAATAAGAAATAAAATGTAATATTTATCTAACTTCTCACAGAAGAATTAACCGCTAAATGAGAGCCACCCATCCTGTGGAGCTGCCGCCACCCGAGCCAACCGCAGAAACTCCCGAAGCCTCCCGCCTCAGCCCGGTACTCAACCGCCTGCACCCTAGCCCCGAAACCCTCCTGCTCATCCTCTCCCTAGTCATAGGGGGAGTTACGGGCGCAGGCGTCGTCACTTTTCACTATCTCATCCACTTCATCCACAGCCTAATGCTGGAAGACTTCATGGGCGCGATCGCCTCGAAAGGCCCTTGGACACTAGCCTGCATTCCCACCCTCGGCGGAGTCATCATCGGGCTGATGCGCTGGCGGTTTCGAGATTTTGGCCCGAATATGTCATCGTTAATTGCAGCCACTCGCGGGCTGCAAGAACTCTCCCCGCTCAAACCGATCACCAAAATGGTGGCGGCCTCAGTTTCCCTCGGCACCGGTGCTTCCCTTGGGCCGGAAGCCCCCAGCGTCGAAATCGGCGCCAACTTCGGAATGCTGCTCGCTCAAGTCTTGCAGCTCTCCCCAGAACGGCAGCGCTTGCTCCTAGGCGCGGGAGCAGCAGCAGGCTTATCTGCCGGGTTTAACTCTCCCATCGCCGGAGTGTTTTTTGCCTTAGAAGTTGTACTCGGCAGCACCTTCGCCACTTCGTCAGTCAGCGTTCTTTTGCTATCCGCCGTCGTTTCGGCGCTGATCGCTCAAATTTGTTTGGGAGCGCAGCCGGCCTTTGCTTTGCCTGTCTACGATGTCCGCAGCCCCTGGGAATTGCCTTTTTACATGGGATTGGGACTTTTGGCGAGCTGTGTGTCCCTAGCTTATACAGAAGCAATTCAATTGACCGATCGATGTTTTCAAGGAAAAGTCCCAGGATTTGGTTGGCTGGGACGACTGCCCCGGCCGCTTCACCCCGTCATCGGCGGGGCTTGCGTCGGCTTAGTGGCTCTGCAATTCCCTCAAGTTTTGGGCGTCGGCTACGAGACAGTCCAAGCAATGCTCCAAGATGTCAAGTTTTCTTTGCCTTTGCTGCTAGTCCTCCTCTTCGTCAAACTAGCGATGACAGCAATCAGCCTCGGTAGCGGTTTAGTCGGCGGTATCTTTGCTCCGGCGATGTTTTTGGGCGCTTCCCTAGGTTCGGCTTACGGTATCTTTTTGGCAATGCTGCCAGGTTTGGGCGAACACGTTGCCGGCCCCCCCGCCTACGCAATGGTGGGAATGGCCGCTGTGCTCGCCGGTTGTGCTAGAGCACCGCTGACAGCAATTCTGTTGATGTTTGAATTGACTAGAGATTACCGGATTGTGTTGCCTTTGATGGCGGCGGTGGGATTGAGCGTTTGGTTGGTGGAGTTTGTGAATCGTCGATCGACAGCCCACAGCCTCAACCTTCAGCAAATGGGCGTAGATGTGGCTGTCAATGAGCCGATCAAAGCTAGGGAACAGTTGCAGGATTGGGAAGATGCTTTGGGCGATCGCATCGTCACAGAGTTGATTTCTTGCCAATTGCCGATCGACGAGGAAGACAGGGGCGACGATCCTGTGCTGGCGATCGCGAATACACATTTGCCAGAAAATGTCCAACCATTGTCTGAAACAAAATCAGCAGTATGAGATACTGATTTAACCCTATTACGAAATTAAAACCATGATATTTATTAACCCAAAAACCGATTACGCCTTCAAAAAAATCTTCGGTTCCTCTGAAAGCAAAGACATTCTGATTAGCTTTCTCAACGCCTTGATTTATGAAGGCAATTCCACCATCGAAGACTTAGAAATTATCAACCCAAACCTGCCACCAAAACTAGAAGGATTAAAAGATACTTGTTTGGATGTGAAAGCCAAACTCAGCGACGGAACATTAGTAATTATTGAAATGCAAGTGCTCAACGTCCAGTCTTTTGGTAAGCGAGTTTTGTATAACGCAGCAAAAACCTATGCTTTTCAATTGGAAGCAGCACAAGGATATCGATTGCTAAAACCAGTAATTGCTTTGACAATTACTGATTTTGAAATGTTCCGTGACAGCGAAGAATTTATTTCGAGATTTGTCTTCAAAGAAGTCAATAAAAACTTTACTTATCCCGGAAACGATCTGGATTTAGTGTTTGTAGAGTTGCCGAAGTTTGCCAAAGGAGAGGAAGAACTTGAAACTTTAGCAGATAAATGGATTTATTTCATGAAAAACGCGAGAAGTCTGACATCAGTTCCCGAAACAATGGATAGTATACCAGAAATACATGAAGCTTTTAATATTGCGAATCAAGCCAGCTTAAGTCGAGAAGAAGTGGCAGATTTGGACAGAAGAGAACAGTTTATTTATGACCAACAGGGAGCAATTATTAAGGCTTCTCTGGAAGGACGAGAAGAAGGACGAGAAGAAGGACGAGAAGAAGGACGAGAAGAAGGACGAGAAGAAGGACGAGAAGAAGTACGAGAAGAAGGACGAGA
>JAJAYT010000114.1 GCA_026786085.1 Microcoleus sp. CAN_BIN18
CCGGCCGCCCGTTCCAGAAGGCTTGCTGTATTTGGTTTTCAACGTTCATTTGCGTCTGTATTAGCAAAAATACCATTTCAGCCACCGGCTTGTCAAGAGGCAAAATTTTCAACAGCCCTCAAAACCACTCACAGCAACCATTACAGGGTTTGCGGGAATCGTTTTTTTCGGCTAAGTACCTCAAACCCATGCTCTGTAAGCAATACAGCCGAAAAACTTGACCCCTCAAAAAAAACACCTACCGATTACCGCAAAATCTCATAAATCAGAACCGGGCTACAAAACTCCCACTGCTAACAGCGCCTCCGCTTCAACCTCATTCATCTCATCGAGTTTTAGCCAAACTTGGTGCATCAACTCATCCAACCCAACTCGACTCACAGCCGAAATCACCAAAACCGGAGCACCGCTGATTTCCTGCAATCGCGCGATCGTATTTCCGATTTCCTCATCCTCAAGATCGATCGCATCTACCTTATTAAAAGCCAAAATCTGCGGCCGATCGCCTAAACCTCGCCCGTAAGCTTTCAATTCTTCTTGAATTGTGACGTAATCGGCGATCGGATCTTCATCAGTAATATCCACCAAATGCAGCAACAACCGAGTCCGTTCAATATGCCGCAAAAACTCATAACCCAAACCCGCGCCCTCGTGAGCCCCCTCAATTAATCCCGGAATATCAGCAAAAACAGTACCGTCGCCGCTCGGTTTCCTGACTACGCCCAAATTCGGAACTAAGGTTGTAAACGGATAATCTGCTATCTTCGGACGCGCCGCCGACAAAGCAGAAATTAGCGTCGATTTGCCCGCATTCGGCAAACCAATAATTCCCACTTCAGCTAATAGCTTCAATTCCAAGCGCAAAAACTTATGTTCTCCTTCTTTTCCCGGCATCGCATAATCTGGAGCACGGTTAGAATTGGTCAGAAAACACTTATTTCCTAAACCGCCTTTGCCACCTTTGGCCACACAAAAAGTCTGTCCCGGCGTGACTAAATCTGCTAAGATTGCCTGAGTTTCCGCGTCGTAAACTACTGTACCGCAGGGAACTTCGATCGTGCGATCGTCCCCTGAAGCCCCAGTCATATTCTTCGGCGCGCCCTTCTTCCCGTTTTCGCCCTTAAAAATCCGGTTGTACTGGAAATCTAGCAGCGTTTGCAGGCTTTCCACCGCCACCATAAACACAGAACCGCCCCGGCCGCCAGTGCCACCACTTGGCCCGCCCGCTGGTATATACTTTTCTCTGCGAAAAGCTACCATACCGTCGCCGCCTTTGCCGGCTGCGACTTGAACATCCGCTCGATCGATAAATTGCATAATTTAGTCAATAGTCATTGGTCAGTAGTCAGTAGTCAGTTGTCAGTAGTCAGTTGTCATTAGTCATTAGTCATTAGTCATTAGTTATGATACCAGATCCAAGTACAATGTTTATCTTTTGGTGCGCAGTGCACATCCTACTGGACTAATTAGTAGTCATTGGTTAATAGCTTACAGTCATTAATCGAACATTTCACAAAAATGACCAATGACCAATGACTAATGACCAATGACTAATGACTAATGACAACTGACAACTAACAATATGTCGATACATCTTCCTTGCAATCATCTGCCAAATAGCAGAGAGCTCGAAAGCGCATCCCCACCAATTGTTCGTAAAGTGGGTTAATCTGGCACATCGCCGGAATGTGCACTATTTTGCGGCCAAATAGTACGATATCTCGCTCAAACGGACACTGAGACGGAATCATTTTGCAGACAAAGCGTGCCACTCTGGGATCGTGAACTTCCCAGCCGTCAAGCCAGTCTTTAACCGGTTGCAGGACATTTTTGTGGTGAGGTTGAGATGGCCGCGCCGAAAGCGGTGTTGCGGCATAATCAACGGTTGATTGGCTGCTTGGCCCTTGGGGCTGACAGTTGCTGTCTTCGATGGTGTGTCGCAAAGATTCGATCGCCTCGACGTTATGACCCAAAGCTGTGCAAAAATTGTAAAGTATCTCGTCTTCGGAGAGCGAGTACGTACCGTCTGCTAAGGCTACCATGACGGCTGTTCTCAAAAAATTCTCCCCGTTGGCGGTGCTTTTGCCTAACACAGCAGCTAGTTCCTCTGCGGTAATCGGTTCAAAATCTGTCTCAAAAGATACTGGATGTAGTTCATCCTGAGCCAGGCTAGCAATCATTTTTTGCTCGTTTTCGTCAAAGTTGCCGTCAGCCCAAGCAATTGTCAGCAATCCCCGCAGCCAAGCGGTAATCTCTTCATCAGTGCAGTTGCATTTCGCGTTACTCATCAGTATTTCGAGTTGGATATACCAGTCAATTTGTTGATTTAAAGCGGGATAAATATTCCCCTCTAAATAATTCTTACTGTTTTTTTGCTCGATCGATCTTTTTGTTGAAGGTTTGTGCCTGAAGATTGCTCCAAACGCTTGTAGTGGACGTGTTAAAAGCATATTTGTGTCTCAGGAGCTTCGCTGACTAGCGAGCTAATTTATTGGGTAATTCTATTCCCCTACAATGTCATCTGTCTTCGGGAATAGGTTTGTCTGATTCATCTTAACTATAGTTGCACCGATTCGAGATGGCGATCGAATTCTACTGGTGGCTCGATTGGTGCAATTTTTTGCCAGAAATCAAAGGTTTGCCAACACAGGATCTAATCAGAAATTGGGTTTCTCGCGCAGGGGCGATCGAGCTTCGCTACCTTTACATAATAATATATATTTTTGTAAATTATTGTGTACTGGCAGCATAATCTTGACAGAGAATCGGATTTATGCTGCTGAATTTAAAAGAGATTATGCAACTATTACAGTCTGTAAAGGTTCTGATTGCTGGGTTCGTCTCGCAATGACTAATTTTTTTAAGTAAATCCATCTAATTAAACGTAAAATACGGATCGCTAAAAAGCTGGCTGTGTATTCCTTCTTCCTTCTTCCTTCTTCCTTCTTCCTTCTTCCTTCTTCCTTCTTCCTTCTTCCTTCTTTGCTCGATTACCGCTTCGAGTATTGAGGAGCCTTCCGAGCCTTCCGCAAACCGTATTTTTTCCG
>JAJAYT010000115.1 GCA_026786085.1 Microcoleus sp. CAN_BIN18
ACCTTGGGTAGGGGCAATTCATGAATTGCCCCTACCCAAGGTTTCATACCTCAATCCAGCAACGCCTATTTTTTTACGGTGAGTCGATCGCTCTTTGGAGATGTCACCGCCCTAAAAGCTTCACCAAACCAACGCCGCCAAAGTAAAGAGCGAGCACCGCACCTCCTAAAAGACTTTGCGTTAAAGGGTCAGTAGAAGGCGTTAAAACAGCTCCCAAAACAGCCGCTCCCAAGACTACATAACGCCAGCCCGATAGCATTTGCTTAGAAGAAACTATGCCCAAAACACCGAGCAATACTTGAACGATTGGGATTTGAAAAGCTAAGCCGGTGCTGAACATTAACAACAGCACAAATTTAAAGTATTTGTCGATCGACCATAATTGCTCTACAACATCCGCCCCGTAGGTAACAAAAAAGTTCAACGCCGCCGGAATCAAAGCGATGTAAGCAAATACTAACCCGCCCATGAATAGGAAACTCGAACCCAAAAATACGGGCCCTAGCAACCCGCGTTCTTTGCGAGTCAAACCTGGTAGCACAAATAGCGCTATTTGGTAAAAAATAAACGGACTTGCAATTAGCAAACCGCAGTATCCGGCAACTTCGATAGAAACAAAGAAATATTCGCCGGGTGCTAGTTGCAAAAATTTGACTGGCCCGGCGGGTACTTCTAGCAATTGTACGATCGGCTTAACTGTTAAAAAGCAACCAACTACACCGATGGCTACGGCAATTAGTGAGTAGAAAAGTCGTTGCCGCAATTCTTCTAAATGGTCGAATAAAGACATTTCTACTTCGTCGGGAAGTTCGTCGAGAAATTCGTTTTCTAGGTTGCGGGAACCCATGAAATCGTCGGCGATTGGCACAATGCTATTTTCCCCGCTAACTTGTTCGAGGTTGTTGTCGGAATCTTGTTCGGATGTCTCCAAGTCTAAGGGCAGAGTCATAGGTATGTTTGATTTTATTTAAGTTTTACGTTTATTAGTCTTGGATGCAGGTAGAATCAAAAACCCGTTGATGGGTTAAGGTCGATCGCTCTTTTTACTTACTTTAACGCCAACCGCGCATTTTTGGGTGAACCCTTGCCACTTAACACATATAATGTCTGAGTCGTGTTGGTCAAACATAGTTTTTTTAACTGTCAATGGCGATCGCAATTTTGCCAACAGCGCGGCCGGTTTCGCTGTAAACGTGGGCGGCTGCTACTTCTGCTAAGCTGTAAGTGCGATCGACAATCGGCTCAACTTTATCGGATTCGATTAACTCCCGCAAAATTCCTAAATCGCTGGGGTTGGCATTAGCTACAATTAATTTAGCTTTTTTACCCGACAAAAACCAGCTCGTCAACATCGGTGCGAGGTTGTCAAAACTAGGTAAAGTCGAGATATAAACTCCCTCCGGTTGCAGGACTTTTTCGCATTCAGCAAATGTTTTTGTCCCGACAGCATCCAAGATGATATCATACTTTTCTGGCTGTTGAGTAAAGTCAACTTCTGCATAATCCAGCACCAAATTTGCCCCCAAACCCTTGACAAAATCTCTATTTTTAGCGCTGCAAACTCCTGTGACTTCCGCATTCATTGCTTTGGCAACTTGCACCGCAAAAATGCCGACTCCGCCGGAAGCACCGTTAATCAATACTTTTTTTTCTGCTTGAATTTCACCCAAATCCCTCAGCGCTTGCAAAGCAGTTAAACCTGCAATTGGTACTCCGGCGGCTTCTGCATGGGTGATGTTTTTAGGTTTAATTGCCGCCGAAGATTCGGGCACGACAGCGTATTCGGCGCAAGCACCGCCAGCGATCGGATTTAAGAATGTATAAACTTCATCTCCGGGTTGAAATTTGGTAACTTCGCGGCCGACTTCCACGACAACTCCCGAGATGTCAGAACCGACGATTTTAGGAAAGTTAAATCCTGTCAATAGTTGCAGGTGTCCTTGCCGGATTTTCCAGTCTACCGGATTGATGCTGCTAGCGCGAACTCGTACTAACAATTCGTTGGAACGGGCGATCGGCTTGGACAATTCTTGGTACTGCAATTCCTCGGCGGAACCGTAGCGATCGAACGCAACTGCTTTCATGGCAAATTTTTCTGTTTATTTCTAATAGAACATTTAATCATGTACAATTATCATATAGCAATTCTATTTCGTTTGTGAAGGGGATTTATTTTTTTTTGACCGCAGAGGGCGCAGAGGGCGCAGAGAAAGAGAAAAGATAGAGATGGAAAAATGATTGATTTAACTGGAAAGGTGATTTTAGTAACTGGTGGCTCGAAAGGGATTGGTGCAACGACGGTTCGGACTCTAGTTAATGCTGGGGCTGAGGTGATTTTGCATTACTGTCGCAGTCAGAAAGCAGCGGAATCGGTAGCAGCAAGTGTGGCGGGCGATCGATGTTATTTATTAGCAGCAGATTTGATGCAACAAAATGCGGCTTCGACTTTGTGGCAAGATGCTTTAAAATGGCGCGGTCATATTGATATTTTAGTTAACAATGCTGGGATTATGCAGTCGGCGGGCATCAAGGACGAGTTGGATATTTGGTCGTCAGCTTGGCAGCAAACTCTACAAGTTAATTTAGTTGCGGTTGCTGATTTGTGCCGGGAAGCAATTCTACATTTCAAAACTCGCAGTGGCGGTACAATTATTAATATAGCAAGTCGCGCTGCTTTTCGCGGCGACGACCCGAATTATTTACACTATGCTGCATCAAAAGGTGCGATTGTTGCTCTGACTCGCAGCATTGCTAGAGGATTTGCGGGTGAGAATATTTTGGCTTTTACTGTTGCACCGGGATTTGTGAGTACAGAAATGTCTAATCAGTTTATTCAGGAGTGCGGTGAAGCACAGATTGTGCGCGATATCCCGATCGGCAAAATCGCCCCTCCTCAAGATGTCGCCAACGTTATCGCCTTTCTAGCATCAGGTTTGGCAACCCACGCTACCGGGACAACGATCGACATTAACGGAGCATCTTACGTGCATTGAGGCTATTAGCAATGTACTCAAAACCTCAAATTGTAGAGTGCGCGCGAAGCATAGATCGGCCTACCTCCAAAGACTCACGAGCCTACATTTTGCCACCAACCAATTTATAACCTTAGCCAGACGCGAAAACAGCAACAAATAAATTAAATTATATAAAATGCTACCTTAAGGGAAACTGATTATGACAGCAGATAACGGAGCCAAAAGCAAACGAGTTGCCATACTCATCGAAAATGGAGTTGAAGATTCCGAATTTCTAGTTCCTTACAACGGCTTAAAACAAGCAGGATTTGATGTAGTTGTCCTCGGTTCGCGGACAAACGAAAAGTATGCCGGTAAAAATGGCAAAGTTTCCCAGCAAGCTGACGCAACTACCACTGAATCATTAGCAGAAGAATTCGATGCAGTGATAATTCCCGGCGGTATGGCTCCCGATACAATGCGGACAAATCCGAATACAGTGCGGTTTGTCAAAGAAGCGATGCAGCAAGGAAAAATAGTCGCTGCTGTTTGTCACGGCCCACAAGTGTTGATTGAAGCCGACTTACTCAAAGGCAAAAATGCGACGGGTTTCTTGGCAATTAAAACAGACATGATCAATGCCGGAGCTAACTACATTAACGAACCTTTAGTAGTTGACGGCAACTTGATAACTTCCCGCCAACCGGGAGATTTAGCAATGTTTACCACTGCAATTATGGCGCGCCTCGGTTACGGCGGCAAAGCAGTTGGTTTACCCGAAGAAACCGACGCCAGTGCAGAATGGTGGAAACTAGCTAACGGTTGGGGCGGCTCGACACAAGGCGACATTGTTAAAGGTTTGAATACCGCCCTCGCAGGCGAGCGCTATGCTTGCGAAGCCTTTCAACATTATGCGGAAAAAACCGGAGATGCCGATTTGCGATCGCTCCTGACGGAAATGATCCAAAATAAACAGAAACACATCCTCGCTCTCGAAAACCGCCTCAACGATTTCGGCGAAAAACCCTCAATTCCCGCCCAAATTGCTGACAAATACGCTAAATTAAAATCCTCCATGCAAGGAACCGATGAAACGTTTTTGCTGCGGAGCACTCTCGGCGATTTGCAAACCGGTGTTGTCGATATCAACAACCTGCGGGCGAAGTTCACAGATCCGGTATCAACTGCCATTTTTACAGAGATAGAAGCGGATTTGTGCAAGTGCGAGCAAGCCGTTGCTAAACTCTTCCGCGCCCGTGCGGTTTCGCAAGAAATTCAGGCGCCTAAACCTTCGACTAGCCCCGCTGTAAAGATGTAATCTGCACTCGGATAAATAAGTTTGTAGTTGTGCCGAGGGGTTAAAACCCCCACCCAGAGCGCAACTACAATTTTGTTGTGCAATAATAAAATATACATTTTTGAGTTAAAATAAAACCCAAGACTAAAAAGCTGACACTGAAGTAACTGCCAGGTGGAGAGTTTTATTAAATGAGTTCTATCTTTGTTTCAGCCGGACATGGCGGGTTTGAAGGAAGTTTGCGCGATCCGGGCGCGATCGCATTTGGTACAACTGAAGCCCAGGAACTTATTCTAACTCGGGATTTATTAGTACCTGAATTGCGGCAGCGAGGCATAGACACTTTCTCCGTACCAGATACTCTTAGCTTAATGGACAGTATCGCTTGGATAAATAGTCGCTCTCAGCCGGGAGATGTAGCGGTTGAAATACACGCAGACGCTTTTTCTAATCCCCAAGTTCGCGGTGCTAGCGCGTTTTATATTGCCAGCAACCCCAAACGAAAAGCAGACGCGAATTTAATTTTAAATGGCTATTTGCGCCGATGTCCAGAAATACCGAATCGCGGCGCAAAAGCAGATACAGAAGCTGGTGTTGGCAGCCTCGCATTTTGTCGGCGCGTAAACATTCCTTCGCTGTTAATAGAAATCGCTTTTTTAACTAACATCGACGACTTGCGAATTCTTCAAACTCGTCGTCGTGATGTCGCCCTCGGACTCGCTGACGGACTCGAAGCTTGGTTAAAAAATACCGATTTGAAACCTTTGCCGACACCAACTCCTGCGCCAACTCCTGCACCAACTCCTGCACCAACTCCTGCACCAAAACCGATAGTTTATCCCTTAATTAATATCCAAATTAACGGTGCGCCGTACGAAGAAAAAGGCATTTTGGTGAACGGAAATTCTTTTGTTCCTTCGGAAGTTCTAGACGCTCTCGACATCAAACTAGAGACAGCCGATCGCCGAATCACGTACAATGGAGTCGTATTCGTGCGGGCGATCGATTTGCGCGATGGTAGCATTTCCGTAGCTTGGGATCAGTCCACAACATCAGTATCCCTGCGATCGCGCCGCGATATCCTCTCAGGTGTGGGAAAAATCATGGGTCGCGGTTTAACCACCGCCCAACAACTGACAGTATTTCTTACCAAAACTAACAGCAAAGCACTAACAGCATTTCCCAATTTACCTCAAATGTACGTGCAAGAAGCAGCCGCAGAAGGCGTCAATCACGACGTAGCTTTTTGCCAAATGTGTTTAGAAACAAATTATCTCAACTTTGGCGGTGCTGTAAAGCCACAACAATTTAACTTTGCTGACATGGGAATCATCAGCCCCACAAATTCCGGTCTCTCATTTCCCGACGCCCGGACAGGAATTAGAGCGCAAATTCAGCATCTAAAAGCTTACGGCAGTACCGAACCAATCAACCAACCTTTCGTTAAAGAAAACGTGCGTTTTCGCTTTGTCAAGCGCGGCGTCGCCCCCACCGTCAACGAACTTGCAGGTCGCTGGAATTCCGACCCCTTATACGGACAAAAAATCATCAATATCATCCGGCTTTTGTACGAAAATGCCAGTTTGTTATAAGCTGGTCTAAATTTAAATCAAAAACTATCGTAGGGTGCATCAGAGCTTAATGTAGCTATCGCAGACTCAGAAAAATTACCCGCTCCGCACCCTACGATTAGTTAGCTTTTCTGCATTTTTATTTAACTACTTGGGCTAGTTATTCTTCCCACTCATAATATTCTTTTGATTTGCCGTTACAAGCAATAGCTTGGTAACGATAAAACACAAGCTTTCTTCCTTCTTCCTTCTTCCTTCTTCCTTCTTCCTTCTTCTTATCACTATGGTTTCCAGCAACATCCAATTTTCAGACACTCAAAATCATTGGGCAAAAATATTCATTGACGGCCTAGTAGAACGAGCAGTAATTAGCGGTTTTCCCGATCGCACTTTTCGTCCCAACACCAACCTAACCCGCGCCCAATTCGCCGCCATTGTCAGCAAAGCCTTTCCCATACCCGACAAACGGCCGTACATTCGCTTTACCGATGTTCCCGCGACTCACTGGGCCGCCGCCGCCATTGAAATAGCATTTAAAAGAGGATTTATATCCGGCTATCCCAACAACCTGTTCAAACCCGAAAACAGGATTACCAGGGCCGAGGCATTAGTTGCCCTAGTTAGCGGAATTTTTGCGGCAAATGCTCAACCAACAACCAATCTTATCTTATCAAACATCTACCAAGATAGTACAGAAATCCCTAATTATGCCAAAAAGGCGATCGGCATAGCCACCCAATCCGAAATAGTCGTCAACTATCCAAGTTTAAACTTATTAAATCCCGCCGAAAATGCCACGCGATCCGATGTCGCAGCCTGGGTTTATCAAGCCTTAGTTTATCTCAAAAGAGCGCCACAAATCTATTCACAATATATTATAGTTCTCAGTAAAGTGCCGCGACCAAAAGTTAGCGTCAGCCACCAGCGAGAATTTCGCGGAGTTTGGATCACATCCGTGTGGAATATTGACTGGCCATTCAGCGACAAACTCTCAGCAGAACAGGAAAAAACCGAAATGCTGAGAATTCTTGACAGACTAGAAGAAATGAATTTCAATGCGATTATCCTCCAAATTCGAGCTGCGGGTGACGCCCTTTACGCCTCCGAATTAGAACCTTGGAGTGCGTGGCTGACAGGAACCCAAGGAAAGCCGCCGCAACCTTATTATGACCCTTTAACATTTGTCGTTGCAGAAAGCCACAAACGCAACATTGAAGTTCACGCTTGGTTCAATCCCTACCGCGCCAAAGTTTCAGCAACTAAAACCCCTCCCAATGTCCGTCCTCACATCTCTGTTACCAATCCCGAATGTGTTTATCCGTGGGGCGATGATTTGTGGATGGACCCGGGAATTGATTTAGTTCAAGATAAGACTTACAACGTAATTTTAGACGTAGTAAAGCGCTACGATATAGACGGCGTTCACTTCGACGATTATTTCTATCCTTACCCGATTGCCGGCCAAGAATTTCCCGACAGCAAAATTTACAATAGTTATGTCTCTAGAGGCGGGAAAATGAGTTTAGGAGACTGGCGTCGAGAAAATGTAAACAAGTTAGTTAAAAGACTAGGACAAGGAATTCGAGCAGCCAAGCCAAACGTTAAATTTGGCATCAGTCCCTTCGGGATTTATCGCCCCGGCCAGCCGCCGCAAAGTCGCGGTTTAGATGCTTACGAAACACTTTACGCCGATGCAAAAAAATGGTTAGTATCAGGTTGGGTAGATTATCTCAATCCGCAACTTTATTGGCGCATCGACCAAACAGCTCAAAGCTATCCAGTTTTGCTGCAATGGTGGTTAGAAAATAACCCCCAAAATAGACATATTTATGTGGGGAACAACTTAGGCAGGCTCGACGGCAATAAGTGGACAGTGCAGGAAATAAACAACCAAATTGAGATTACGCGCAACTCTAAACAAAACTTAGCTTTGGGTAATGTTTTTTTTAGCATGAAAGCATTTAGCGAAAATCGCCAGCAAATTTACGATAATTTCAAATCGACTACCTATAACCAACCAGCCCTTGTTCCTGCGATGCCCTGGCAAAAGGGAACTCCGCCATCTATTCCGACAGGAATCGAAGTAAAAAAAGTGGGAAATAGCAATGTTTTGAAGTGGAGAAATCCCGCCGATCCGAACATCCGTTCTTGGACGCTTTATCAAAAGAGTGGCGATAACTGGAAACTCATCAAAGTTCTGAATGCAGAGACTGTAGAAGTAACGGTAGGAAGCGGGATTTACGCTTTGTGTGCGGTGAGTATCATGGCTGTAGAAAGTGTGGGAGTTTTTATAGAAATATGATGGTAAAATATCATGTATGATCAAACAATTACAACAAAATTGTTTGCATTCATTCGCTCTTCTGTCTTAAAATTATCTGCATTAATCTGTGTTGATCTGCTTTTCATCTGCGGTTGACCGGCTCTATCAAAGATTTATGCAATAAGTCTAAACACTTTTTATTCGCAAAGATGAACGCAACCGCAGCAAAACCCCTCTTCTTTCTAACTAAGGACTAATGACTAAGGACTAATGACGGAGAGGGCGGGTTTTGTCCTTTTTTTAGTCATAAGTATCATATATCTTCTTCTAAACCCGCCCCTACCAATGACTAATGACTGCTGACGGAGAGGGCGGGTTTTGTCCTTTTTTTAGTCATAAGTATCATATATCCTCTTCTAAACCCGCCCCTACCAATGACTAAGGACTAAGGACTAATGACTTCTTCTCTCTTCCTTTAGACAGGAGACAGCTTGGCGATAAATGAGTTATTCTATTGCCAATATTTTGATGTTGAGGAAAAAAAAGCCGTGGTTCCCTTACGCGATGACAATCCCATCAGTATCACTCCCTACGTCACCTACGGGCTGATTGCTGCAAACATATTAGTATTTTTGTACGAACTCAGTTTGGGCGATCGCCAATTAACCCAATTTTTCTACTCTTGGGCGGTAGTTCCTTGCCAGCTAAGCAATATGTGTCGGGTGGCGCTGCCAGTTTCGCCATTTCCCGAATGGACGACCCTAATTAGCTCTCAATTCCTGCACGCAGGCTTTCTGCACATTGCCGGAAATATGTTATTTCTGTGGATTTTTGGCAACAACGTAGAAGACCGTTTAGGACACGTCAAATTTATCATATTTTACCTTACTTGCGGCGTTTTAGCATCACTAACTCAATGGTATTTTTCCTCAACATCGGCCATTCCTTCCCTCGGTGCTAGCGGCGCGATCGCAGGCGTGATGGGAGCTTATATTCTCAAATATCCCCAAGCCAAAGTTTTGACATTGCTGCCCTTGGGAATCTTCATTACCACCGTCAGAGTCCCCGCTTTCTTCTTTCTAGGATTTTGGTTTGCACAGCAAGCATTGAGCGGGCTGGCTTCGTTGAATGCGCCGGCAAGTGTCGGTATGGAATCCGGGTGAGTTGCCTACTGGGCTCACGCTGGCGGCTTTGTTTTCGGCGCTATTCTCGGCCCTTTATTGGGGCTTTTTTCTGAGGACGATCGTTTTTAAGGGTTTGATCGTTCGTCCTTTCGTCCTTGTTGATGCGGACTAAAGTCGGAACGATCGAACCTAGATAAACGTGAAGTCAAATGCCGAAAGAGAAGCAACTCCAGTAACACCATTTAATTTCGCCACAATGCGAGAATCAGCGCCGCTGAGATTATTGCCATTGCCGTCATAAATGATGTAAGTATTGCCACCGGAATCGTAGGCAAACAAGAAAGCAGTTCCTCCCAGAATATTTGCAGAAACAGTTTTCTGCACGTTTAGCAGCACTTGGGTGTTACCACTAAGATTCGGGAATCCGGGGGCAAAATTAAACTGATCGGCGATCGGCACACCGAGACCTGTGAAATCAGTAATCACATCATATCCGCCCGCCGCGATCGCCGCCTCAATTGCCGCCGCAGAAGCCGCATCAAAGGTTGGCCCTCCATCCGCAGGGGTAGTATAGCGGAATTGATTGCTACCGCCTCCTCCTGTCAAGGTATCTGCGCCGAGTCCCCCTATCAACACATCGTTATCCAAACCGCCGTTAATCGTATCGTTGCCACCTCCACCGTCAGCAGTATCGCTACCAGCTAAACCGTTCAAATTATCTGGCAAAGAGCCACCAACCAACCTGTTCGGCCCGCTGTCGGCCGGCAAGATGGAAACGGTGACGGTACCTACGCCCGGAAGTGTCCCGAATCCGTCGCTGACGCTGTAGGTGAAAGTAGTTGTACCCGCTACGTTGCCGGGGATGAACTGCACTCGATCGCCCAGATTGACAGCTATGCCCTGTGTTGGCGTACCGACATTGATAATGCTCAGCGGCCCTTTTTGCGGGCTGGAGTCGTTGGCGAGCACATCGATGAACGTCGGCAGCAAATTATTCGTACTCGTAAATACGATGCCGTCATCGCCAACAATCGGCGGCAGGCTAGTTGGAAAAGTTGAGGACACATCGAAAGAATTGATGTTAATCGCGACTGAGGCTGCTGCCGTGCCGCCTTGATCGTCAGCGACGCTGTAGCTGAAAGAGCCCGCTTGCCCGATCGCATCAGCTTTAGGTTGGAACTGCAAGCCCAGCAATTCCTGAACCGTCAATTTTTGGTTGATGGCGATCGGACTCGTACCGACAACTACTTGGCCGAAAGTCGGATTGGGAAGTCCAACTACGCCGATCGCCAGCGCTTGGCCCTCTGGGTCACTGGGTGCAGAAATGCTCAGAGAAAGAGGCAAATTTTGCAAACCAGTCAGCGTTTTGCCAGTTTCTACGATCGGCGGTTCGTTAGGAGTCGGAGACGTAAAACTGGGCGGAACCGGCCCCCCGCCAAAAGGCGGAGGAGTTGGGGGTGCCGCAGTTGGAGTCGGAACGATCGAAGGACTAGGACTCGGAGTTGTCCCAGTCGCAGTCGGAGTCGGACTCGGAACCTGAGTCGGCAATGTACCCGGTGCCGGAGTTGGACTCGGAGTTGTCCCCGTCGGTGCCGGAGTTGGACTCGGAGTTGTTCCCGGTGAGGGTGCTGGAGTCGGAGTCGTTGCTGGAGTTGGAGTCGTTGCTGGAGTCGGAGTTGTTGCTGGAGTTGGAGTTGTTGCTGGAGTTGGAGTCGTTACTGGAGTTGGGCTCGGAGTTGTCCCCGTCGGTGGTGGTGTCGTAGAAGGTTTTGTACCAGCCGGTGTGGGAGAAGGACTTGTACCAGCCGGTGTGGGAGAAGGACTTGTACCCGCTGGTGTGGGAGAAGGACTTGTACCAGTCGGTGTGGGAGAAGCACTTGTACCCGCTGGTGTGGGAGAAGCACTTGTACCCATCGCACCAGGAGAAGGTCTTGTCCCCTGAATCATGAAGGGATTGTCGTTGACGCGAGGTATTTGAGCTGTTGTAAATCTAGATTCGTCGATCGAGTTCGATCGAACATCAGTCAACACCGCCAAAAATTCCCCAGTTTGTCGATCTCTAATAATCGTGTTACTAGAATTCGAGCCTTGACCCTGGAAGATTTCTAACTGCGTAAAGTTCAAACCTCCAGCCAGACCGATCGAATCTCCTACCTTAAAATCTCTAATTAAATCAGCATCACCGATTTCGCGGCCGCCAGTCGTGAGAAACCCAGCGCCCGAGGGAGATGTGCCCAGCCTACCGAGAACAAAAATATCCGAACCCTCGCCTCCTGTCAGAGTATCAGCACCGCGATCGCCCGAAAGAATATCATCCCCAGCATCCCCAGAGAGAGAATCATTGCCATCGCCCCCAAAGATCAGGTCATCTCCGGCGCCACCGTCACCAGTATCGTTACCAACACCGCCTGTGATGACATCCCCGCCATCCTCACCCAACAAAATATCATCGCCAGCAGCGCCGATCAGACAGTCATTACCCGTGTCGCCAAAAATAGTGTCATTGCCCTTGTCGCCAAAAATCAAGTCGTCCTCGCCACCACCGCGCAAACAGTCATTGCCTTTACCGCCGTACAGCGTGTCATTGCCTTCAGAACCAAAGACAATATCGTTACCCTGGTCGCCAAAAACGACATCATCGCCCTGCTCGCCAGTAACCAAATCATCGCCTTTGCCACCCCGCGCGGTATCATTGCCACGCCCGCCCTCAACGATATCTTTCCCAGCGCCGCCGTTAAGAGAATCGTTACCGTCTTCGCCCCTGAGTATATCGTCTCCGTCCCGACCCAGAAGCGTATCATCGCCACCACGCCCGGAAATCGTGTCATTGAACAAGCTGCTGATCAAATAGTTATTTCCATCATTTGCGACGATTAAACCATCGACAAATACTGGCTGTGGAGGAGGAGTCGGAACAGTCACAGCAGGCCGTGGCACCGGCGTGACCGAAATCCCCGGCCCCGTCCCCATCATCGTCGGAGTTGTCCCCATCACCGCAGGAGAAGTCCCTGTCATCGTCGGAGTTGTCCCCCTCATCGTGGGAGTTGTCCCCGTCATCGTGGGAGTTGTCCCCATCATCGTGGGAGTTGTCCCCATCATCGTGGGAGTTGTCCCCA
>JAJAYT010000116.1 GCA_026786085.1 Microcoleus sp. CAN_BIN18
CGCCGGAGGCTAACTGAGCGTACAAAGATGCCATTTGCCCCAACTGCAACAAATAGGTAGGAGCGCCACAGTCGTCGCGAGCGCTGATAAACTCTTCGGCAGGCATTCCTAGCAAGTCTGCCACTTTATCCAAAATAAGCTTCTGGACGGGATGTTTGCGACTCAAATAATTTTTCAGATCCCAGTGCCGTAGTTGACAGACAGCCAGCATTCCGGCGTGTTTGCCGGAACAGTTGTATTGTAGAGCGCTCTTTTTGCCTTCAGGAATGGGGCATTGAAGTTTAGATGGGTCTATGTCGCAGCGCCACAGGACGTTAAATACCTGGCGCGATTGCTCGATCGTACCTTGATGAGAACTGCAAATAATCGCTAAGTCTCGATCGGTCAATTCGTAGCGTTCTAAAGTGCCGCTCGCCGTCACAGCCAAAGCTTGAAACGGTTTGAGTGAAGAACGGACAAATGTGGCCGTGTCCGAGTTACCCGCAACGGACAGAACGCGCCCGCGTTTGTCGCAGACAGCGGCCTGGACGCGGTGCCTAGATTCCACAATACCTTCGCGCAGCAGTGTGACTTCCAGTTCGGGAGCTTGGGTTCGTTTTCCCCTTGTCATATCAATTTTAGATTTTAGATTTTAGATTTTAGACTGGGGTACAGGGGAGTTATGATATCAATTCCGGTTGCACTCTTCGACATGATTGTTAGGAATGAGAATTAAATAACTTCCACAAGTTTGTGGGATGGGCGTCCCGCCCGTCTTGAACAGGCTTTCCTGCCTGTTCCACAATAACAATTAAAATTGTAAGTTATTTAATTTGCGATCCTTAACTGTTAACTGTTAACTGTTTGAACAATACCGATCCAACCGGAAACGATATGAGTTGTCAGTTGTCAGTTAAAAATGTCAGTTAAAAAGTCAATTTTTTCGGCAAAAACTCATAACTCCCCTGTTTTGGCTCCCGATTACAAACAATTCCAAATTAGCCCCCCGGCAACCAGCAATGATACCAAACCATAAAACGTTTGTCGCAGACGCTTCAGAATTGGTTCTAGTTCATAGTTGACTATCAACTGGTCTTGAGCTAAAACTTCGGGAGTTTTAGGCCAAGCTTGACAATCGTACCAACCAGACTCTTCGTAGACGACGGTGGGATTTGCAAGGCGCGATCGTACGTAGAACCAACCCAAGTAAAGTCGGAGCAAAGCTAATCCTAGAATAAAACCGGCACCTGCGGCGGCGCTGAGGGCGAACTGAACTGGATACTTGGTTGGAACGAAGCTGGCGGCTGCTAAGGGCCCGGATACCAAGCAACTCCAACCCCATACCCAAGCCAGTTTTGCCAGATATGCGGGCCAATCGAGAGTTCCCCAGCTAAAAAACCAGGATTCTGTAAGTTCCTGGTATTCATTGACCGGTCGCTGTTCTTGCGGAACGGGACAAATAGAAACAGAAGCGTTTTTCACATTAGCATTCCTCTGCGGGGGAAAAGTCAAGGCGATCGGCGTGTCCCCAGAACGCTTCTAAATTGTAGAATTCGCGCTCTTGAGGTTTAAAGACGTGGATAATCGCGTCGCCGTAGTCCATGACGACCCAGCTTGCGTCTGATAGCCCTTGTGTGCGCAGCGGCAAGCGTCCCCAGTCTTCTTCTACTTGGTCGGCGATGGCTTGGGAGATGGCTCGTACTTGCACGTTGGAAAATCCGGTGACGATCGCAAAGTAGTCAGCCAGATAGCATACTTCTGACACTTGGAGCAATACAATATCAACTGCTTTGCGGTCATCGGCAGCTTGGGCAGCGGTGAGGATCAAACCGCGCGCTTCGTCTGAGGGGGTGTTGTCGGTTACTGTAGACTGAGTTGTGGAATATTCGAGTTGGGTTAGTTCTGACATTAAGTGTTTAAGTTCCTAGTTGATTCGGTAAAGGGGAATCGGTTGTTGGCAGATTGAGACTGGAAATAGGAATTAAGTTCAAGCCAAAAGTAAGTACAGGATTGCTGATAAATTTTACTGTTAACTTGTGATTTGTGCGATCGACTTTCCCGTCGAATTTCCTGTTTCCGGCGATTCGCGAGCCATAAGCAGCGCCCAATTGCGGGTAAGTACGGTGCGCGGGTGAATGTAGCAGCGAGTTTCTAGCAAATATTTGAGAGAATAATCGCTAGTTTGCCACACGGCTGCATAAAGATTTTGCATACTTGCTTCGCGCAGTGCTGCTAGTTCGGCTGTGTTGCCGCGGCTCGGCTCTATAGTATCTGCTATAAATACGGTACAACTGAGCTGGCTCATGTTTGGTCGGCCGAGGGTATGATTGGCGATCGCGTCCAAAATTTCTCGATCGACCACCCCGAATTCGTCTCTAGCGACGATCGCGCTCGCGTCTGCGTGCAGCAGGTGCGGGTTTGCCTCCAACACTGAGTCTAACTCTAAACCTTCCTTCTGGGCCATTTGCAGTAGCAGTTGGGGTTTGAAGTATTTTGCCAAATCGTGCATCAGTCCAGCCGATCGAGCTTTTGCTTCATCGAGGCCGTAATGGCGGGCCAAGTCACCTGCTGTTTGTTCGACTCCGAGGATGTGTGTGATGCGGGCAGCAGGAACGCGGTGTGAGAGCCAAGCTAGGACGTTTTCGCGCGTAGGTGCAAGTGTCAAATATTAACTCCCAAATTGTAGGATCTACTATTTTAGCCTTTTGTTTTAATAGAGTGCGGTGTCGGGTAGCAGCGGTGTTGTGATATCTGGGATGATTGGGGGCGAAGGGGGCGATCGCATCAACACACCTCTCTCTGCTAGCTAGTTTCACAGTTCACCCTTAAAAGCTTAGTCAATAATTTACTTTATTCTAGAACATCCACCTCATCATTCAATCCGAGTTCTTGGAGTGCAATTTTAGTCTCATCCCGCCTTTGCTGAGATACCTCACCTTCGATAGAAACTTCTATTTTCACTGTGAGCTTAACATTTTTGTCACTGGCAAATTTACTCAGAACTTTAGTATAAAAATTCATCCACTTCTGAGGACTGATTTCACCAATCCATCTTAATCCTTTAGGTGGAAGTGGGATAGTTGAGGGGTCTGGTAATGGATTAATAGTAACAATTTTTTCCCCTCCGACACCAGTAGAAGATTTTACGGCAAATTCGGCGATCGCACTAATTGCTTCTACTGTTGCTGTCACAGTGAAATTTCCCTCGTTTTCTCCACCTGTGAGTAGGCCATTCGGTTCAATATTACCGCCTGTAGTAGTCCACTGTATTTCACTAATAGCAAACTCTTGATCATATTGATCGCGTCCCCGTGCGATAAAAGTTTGCTGTTTACCCGGTTCTAATTGCACTTGCGTGGGGGAAACTATCAACGCGCTCAACTTTGGGGGATCGGTGATCCGTTGCAGGTAAGCGGCGGCTATCTCTGATTTAATGATAAACAAATCGTCTGAAATTTCTATTTTGCTGGCTGCTAAATCGGTTTTGAACTCGAACGGTTCGTATCGATCGCCTGATGCTTTGCCAACTAATGCTAAAGTACCATCTTTGACACCGCGCGCGATCGCCTCTTTCACCGCATCCCCTTTCAACAGTCGCGGAAACAAAGGCGAAGCAAAGAAAACATCCCGCACCGCCTTGGTACTCCATTCCTGGAAAGCACCAGACCAATTGCGAACCAAAAACCGAGGGCTAACGGCATCTTCCACATCCCCATCCAGACGCAACCGATTCATAATTAAGTCTACAATTGATCTCGCAGAACTGGACGTAACTAAACCCAAATCCACCACCCGTAACTTATTATCTTTCCCTAACAACGCGACGTATTTATAAGCGCGCCACACAGTTTCAATTAAATCGCGCTGAGCCTTTTTCAGGTTTTCAGATAATTGCTTTTTCTGCACGTCATCTAAATTGGTTTCTTCATCCCGAATGTCTTCCCAGGATAGCATCTTGCGGGCTTCTTCGCGCAATTGAACATCAGAATCGGCGATCGCAAAAATTAGCGCACTCTTAAACGTTCTCGCTGACGCACCAGACTCGCGAATCATTGACTCCACCAACTGTAGGGTACTCTCATCCTGTTTGGAATGGATGGGAGACATCACCGCTAAAGTCAGCACAGCTTGATTGGGAAGATTGTTAGGTTGTTCGGGAAAACAAATAACCTGAATTCCCTGATTAAGAGCAAATAACTTCTGAATCTCATGGAGAATTCGCTGATCAATGCGATGCACTTGCACGTTAGCGCGACGGTCTGCTAGAATTTTGTTGAGGTTTGGATAGAGACTGAATCGATACTTAGTTTGCCCGACAGTTAAGTAATAGCAATCGCTAGTTAGAGATTCCAAAACCGTTTCTACATTGCCAATATCTACATTTGGCTCACCTACAGCCAGTCGAATTTCTGGGACAGTTGCTTCTACACGAGTGCAACCACCATTCGACTCAAAAAAGATAGTCGTATTAACTTTGCGGTGCAGTCGTGATTTCTTAATATCTTCCGTAGCTTCCGCATCGAGGCGAATGGCGTGAGAGTCTTTTTTGCCACAAATATCAGTTGTCACCGGCCCTTCTAGGCGATCGTTTCCCAGTTGATCGAATACTGCCGCTCGAAATGATAGGTCATCTAGGGGTGCTGTTCCTAATCCAATTAAGGCATCGCGATGATTGCCTTTATAACCTTCTTGGTAGGCAATAGACACCCACAAAGCTAAGAGTCGCAGGACACCTCTGGTGCGTTGAAATCGAGGCAAAGCCTGCCATTTACGCTCGAATACCGATAGCACTGTGGGATGAAAAGGATAACTCGCGACAAAGGCTTCCCGCGCACTTTCAATCGGGAAACTAGGCAACTGTTGCTTGTGTTCAATCACCCAATCTGCATACTCATTACAGGTAGTAACAGCATCCTTGGGAAGCATGATTTTACCTTCAGGGGTGACAGCATTGGCTGTCCATTCAAATAAGCGACGGCGGATAATTTCTGATGTCTCAGATTCGGCAGACATCATAATTGCTTTACCCAATCTGTCGAGCACTTTCTTGAATCGCTGTTCGTCGGCTTCGTCAGCAGCAGTATATTCCATCTCCGAAGCGGGAATAGATACTACTAAAACGACATTCTTTTCACCTCTGGCAGTTTCGGAAAGTGCTTGAATGAAGTTATAAAGCCGATCGCCATAACCGGTTTTGCGATAGGTGCTGGCGTAGTTGATAATCTCATCCAACAAAATCAAACAGGGCTTATCTTTGGGGAGAAACTTGCGGATCACATCCCCTTTGGGTTCGATAAATTGTCTTTCGTGCTCAGCGACAATATTAAAAGCGGCTTCTCCTCCCAACTGATAGGCAATTTCACCCCAAGGTGTTTTGCGTAGAGGAGTGCCATCATCGCCACCGCGCCCGGTGATGGAGTCAAATTCAGTGCCGACAAATACGGCTACAGCGGCTTCGGGGATGGTGGAAATGGCTGCTTGATTTAAGATTTTATCTACTCCCGTCCATTTGTTAGCAGCAGCGCCGTGTTTTGCTAAGTGATAGAGTAGAGTTAATGCGTGAGTTTTGCCACCGCCAAATTGGGTAGAAAGATTAAATATAGCTGAGGTTTCTGTGGTTTCACCAGAGAGTCGCCGGACTACTTGAGCGGCGAGGTATGTTAAATATTTGGTCAGATAAGTGCGATCGAAAAAGCGATCGGGTTCTTGATAATCTGCGGGCGCTCGTTTGTCTCGCACTTGGTCGAGATGTACCGCAAATTCGGAAGCATCTAAAGGTTTGCCTTCGCGCAAATCTTCGCGGGGGATAAGTCCTTCAATTTTATACCAAGGTTTGA
>JAJAYT010000117.1 GCA_026786085.1 Microcoleus sp. CAN_BIN18
GTACATCATTGTCATGAGTGTGGATTCATTGCCGACAGAGATGTGGCTAGTGGCCAAGTAATTAGAAATAGAGGAATAGAATTAATTAGTACGGCGGGACACGTCGGAATCCAAAACGCCTATGCAGACGGTTTGCCGGGGACTGAAATATCTCAGTAAGCGTCAAAGTCGAAAGCCCGCAAGGGAACAACTAGGAAATCTTTGAAGTAATTCAAAGAAGCTCCGTACCCTGACAGTCGGAGTCGTGTCACTCACCGTAACAAACAATTAGTCATAGACCATCATTTTATTTTATAAAATTTTAAAAAATCGCCTTTTTTTTCGGGTCAAACGATTGACTTCGACCTTCTCAAATCGAATCAATAAAATTCAATAAAATACGCTGGTGAGCAATGCCGAAAGGTCGCACATCTCCTGACTGCTGAGAATAGCATTTTCCCGCCCGAATATCCTCCGCTGTCAACAACTGCATATCCCAACCCTCGTGCAAAACTAAATCCTCCACATCCGCACTAAGTTGTGAGTGAAAAACGTGCCGAACCACATCTCCTTCGACATCGCAACAAACAAAAGAGACACTTGCAGGAACCCAGGCAATTTCCTCTGATAATTCCCGCAACAAAGCCGCTTCCGCAGTTTCTCCCGCTTCTAAGTGTCCGCCAAACAATGCCCAGCATCCCGGATACCTGATATTAGGAATATCATCCCGCAACTGACAGAGAAACTTGTCGTCTTGGTACAAAATGGCGATCGCCACGTGAATTTTAGTCATTAGTTATTGGGAATTGGTTATTGGTTATTGGTTATTGGTTATTGGTTATTGGTTACATCGGGTGCATCTGTGTTTTGCAAATATATTCGTAGTGGCTCTGGCATTCCGGCAGTAAATCTCTAATTCTCACTAATAAATTGTCTGCCGGAATGCCAGAACCCTTCCACTCATTGAGATGCACCCGGTTAGATCCTTGTTTCCATGCTGTTGGAATACATAATTAGGAGGCTCTGCCTCCAATGCCCTGTTTGGCCTGTTTGGCCAATACTTCGACCCTTCGACCCTTCGACTACGCGGGCACCGCGGAGTTTATCCTGAGCGTAGTCGAAGGGCTCAGCACAAGTGCCCTGTTTGGCCTGTTTGGCCCATGCCTATTTGCCCTTGTTTGAACTGGGAGTCCGCTGTAACTGTTGCATTTCCTCAACATAAACTTCACCTAAATCCTTTCCCGCCAATTCTTTCAATGTAATACTCTTGTAGCGGACTTCTCCCTTAAGCAACACTTCATCGCCAACTTGGGGCAAAGCTTGCTTGGTTAAAATCCACATCTTACCCGTACCGTCTTGAAGTTGATAAGCCGCATTCCCGACAAACGGAGCGCGATTTTCCACCTTTCCCCGCAGATAAACTTCAACATCCACTTGCCGCTTTTGTTGAACATCGCCAATAGTAGCCACATTAAAGCCAAGATTAAGTTGAGACAGAGGTAAACTGCCACAACTGAACAAAGCGCCGACGAATATGAGCGATAAAGAGCCGATGCAGCTTTTTTGAACCCAAACTGGCTTAATTACAGTAGTCATTAGTTAAATAATTTGATATTTGAGATTTAAGGTTTGAGATACGAGCTACCTTAGCAGAATCCCAGTTTAACGGCGAGGGTGCAGTCAGAGGCTGTGGTTTTGCTAAAATCTAAAATTGTCTGCCCCTAACCCAGAGTCTACAATGGATGCCAAAACTTCTCAAATACTAGATGGCAAAGCTTTAGCGACAAAGATTCAAAGCGAGCTGAGCGATCGAGTCCGCGCCCTACAACCCCAAAACGGGCGTCCTCCAGGACTTGCGGTGCTGATGGTGGGCGACAACCCAGCCAGCGCGGCTTACGTGCGCAACAAAGAGCGAGCCTGCGCTAAGGTTGGCATAGCTTCTTTCGGTCAGCATTACCGAGTAAATGTCACTCAAGCTGAACTCGAACTGGCAATTCAGGCGCTCAACGAGGACGATCGAGTAGATGGCATTTTAGTGCAACTACCGCTACCAGAACACTTAGATGCAATTTCACTGCTGTATCAAATTGCTCCCGACAAAGATGCTGACGGATTGCACCCCGTAAATTTAGGCCGTTTGGTGCGTGGAGAAGAAGGTTTACGCAGTTGTACTCCCGCCGGAGTGATGCGATTATTACAGGAATATCAGATTGATTTGAAAGGAAAAAATGCCGTAGTTTTGGGACGGAGTATTTTGGTAGGTAAACCGATGGCGCTGATGCTGTTAGAAGCCGATTCTACGGTGACAGTTGCTCATTCGCGGACGCAAAATCTAGAATCGATTACCAGCCAAGCCGATATTTTAGTAGCTGCCGTCGGTCGCACAGAAATGATTGCAGCTAATATGGTAAAACCGGGAGCAGTAGTAATCGATGTCGGTATTAATCGTGTCGTCAATCCAGACGGTACTAGCCGTTTGGCGGGAGATGTGGACTTTGATGCTGTTAAAACAGTAGCAGAATTTATCACGCCGGTGCCGGGAGGAATCGGGCCGATGACTGTTGCTATGTTGTTGGAAAATACGGTTTCTAGTTATTGCAAGAAGCAAGAGGGCGGAAGATAAGAAATTTAACAAATGGAAGGGAAAAAAAAGATCGAAAGATTCTACAAAGCATAGATTTTTTGTGGTCTAATTTGATTTTTGAGCGATCGTACATTGCACAATTCCCAAGAGTCTGCAAGAGACAGCACATCGCATTTTTCCAGCGTAGTGAGGTACGATCGCAATTCGCAATTCGCAATTCGCTTGTATGGCAACCGCCAAGGTGGTTAAGGCATTTATGCGATCGTTCACGCTCGCGGAGCGTTGCACGCTCGCGTAGCGTCGCCCGCTCGCGTAGTCGAAGGGTCGAAGGGTCGAAGGGTTCAATGACCAAAGCGCCTTGGCGACTGCTATATGAAAAGAAACCACCAATAATCTATTTCCTAAGCTCTTGTGCATCTAGATTGTCTATGGTACTCAAGGGAGAGAGGAACGGGATTTGATAACTTTTGATATGGGAGCGAAATATACAATGCGCTTTGACATACTCCCCGGTCTTAAGACACGGGGATTCTTGACACTTCATTGACTGATGCTACCGAAATAGTCTTACTCTGTCTCTGTGTCCGTTTAGAGTCGTGGCAATGCCCTATCCCGACTTTGTTTATATTTTTTGCAGCGTTCTCGTCTCGTAGGCGACAGCCGGGGCGAAGCCATCGTGTTCTGTTCCACAATTCAAGCATTTAATTGTCCGAACTTTTAGATCAAGTTTCCCCCACTTAAAACCAATTGTTTAAGAAGTTTTGGCTAGTAGGCTCCCATCTACTAATCACTATGAAATCGCGATTATATTTGTCGCATTTAGCCTCACACAATGTTCTAAATTCGTACCAACCCTGCTGACTAATTGCCCTTGAAAGTTTGCGATTCTTCATCATTCCCGACACATTCAAATCTTCTAAAATGATAGCTTGGTTTTTGCTAACAATTTTAGTAGATAGTTTGTGTAAAAAATCTTTACGGGTATCTGCGATTTGATTGTGGAGTTTGGCGATTTGGATTCGCGTCTCTTTTCTGCGGTTCGAGTCTTTTTGTTGACGTGCTAACTTTTTCTGAAGTTTGCGAATTTTTCGGTCTAGTTCCTTGTAGGACGGGCTTTCGGCTTTCTCCCCATTGCTCATAAAAGCAAAAGTTTTGATGCCCAAATCGATGCCGATACTTTGGTTTTCTGCTTTGACATTGACAGGTTTTACCTCTACCACAAAGCTAAGAAAATAGCGATTGGCACAGTCTTTAAGTACCTTGACCGAACTAGGGTCAGATGGTAAGTCTCTTGACCAAATTGGCTTAACTATTCCAATCTTGGCTAAGTATACTGTTTCATTTTTTAGAGAGAATCCAGCTTTAGTAAACTCTGCCGATTGACTATTTGTTTTCTTTTTGAATCGAGGTTGACATACTTTTCTCCCTTTCCTCTTTCCTGAGCAAGAATCGAAAAAGTTTTTGTAAGCAACTTCTAAATGTCTTAGAGATTGCTGCAACGGAACAGACGAAACATCTTTTAACCATTCCCTTTCTTCAGTCTTTTTGGACAAAGTAAGAGCCTTGGCCAAGATGTTGTAACCTGGGTATTTGCTAGATTTACTTAATGCTAGAGCATCATTCCAAACTACGCGACAGCAACCAAACAACTGAGCCAAACTCTGTTGCTGTTGACTGGTTGGGTAAAATCGGTATTGGTATCTAGCTTTCATTTGTTATTTTCCTCCTTTGTCTATTATACTGTATGTATTGCCATTTGACCGGACAAAATGAAAACAAAAAGAATTGATATTCGTATGACAGTCTATGAGGTCAAACAGTTAGACTCGGAGGCAGAACGCCGGGGGATGACCCGATCAGAATTGATTAGAAGCATGATTGCTAGGTTGCCAGAGCTGAAATTAAAACCGTCTTAACAGGCGAGGCTTTAAACCCCAGGTCTTGATCAGGCAGGATCAATCCTGCAATGCCCTTTCATCCCTGGACTAAAGTCACAGGGTTTTCAGGATATTTCTTATAATTGTCTGACAGTTAAACGATAAAATCAACTATGTTCAGCTCAAACAGGGTATTTTAATATCTCATCGATAAAAAGTTCAGGACTTAGGCACAAACTCTACTTGTACGGTGCGTACTGTACACATTACACTATGGGTAGTGTAAAAATTGAAAATCTGCCTAAGTTGTGAAGTTGTTAAACAAGAGCTCGAAGTATTTATATTGCCGATCGCGCAAAAACTGTAGCAAGTTTTTGACTGACTCACCTTTTTCGGCTTTGGGCTATGGCAGTCCCCGGAGTTTTGCTAATCTTTAATCAAGTGGGATTGATACTGCTATCCCATTCGTCCAGAAAGTGGACGGCAACGCCTGCTTTCTCAATGCTCTCCCGTGAGGCCAGGCGTAAGTGAAACAAGAAAAGTTGGGAAAGGATGCTATCCCCGGATTCGGAAAACGACACCTTCATAGAGGACTATTAGTGTGCTGTATCTAGCGGAAGTACAAAAACAGAGAAGCGGCTTTGGTCTCGGTGGCGGTAAGGCTGAACTGAAACTGCTAGCTTGTCAGCGGGGCGAGCACAACTGGAGCGCCGTACCGGGTGATGACGCCATCCCAGTTGAGGAAGCTAATAAGTTTAACGACGGCACTCTGGTGCTGGTTGAGTTAAGCGCTAGCAAACAAGTACAGCGGATTCAGGAGGCGGCTCGTCAGTTGGTGAGCATTCTCCAAAATTTCTCGCGCCAGCAAGACAAGTTTAAGGATAAGGAAGAGGAAATTGAACAGTGGAAGGCTTCTCTGACGTTTTCGAGTCAGGAACTTAATCGCCGGGAAATGGAAATGCAAGCCCGCGAAGAACAGTTGGCTCAAATGGAAGAGGAGTTGGAGCGGCTGGAGGCTCAACGCTCGGAAATTGAAAATACTCGGGATGAAGCTAACCGACTGCGAGAAGATGTCGATCGCTCCCGCGCGCAAATTGAGACGGCTTGGGAACAGTTGCGGGGCGAACAGCAGCAAGTGGTGACTCAGCAGTCTCAGGTTCCCCAGGGGGCTGCGATCGACCAGGAGCAGGCGAGCAGGATTCAGGAGTTGATCGATCGACTTGGGGGGGCAATTTCTTCGGCCCAAGGGGTTCGGGAACAACTGAATCAGTCTTTTGGTGTTGTGGGGGCTCAGCAGGCAATTCTGGACGTTCACTGGCAACAGTTGGAGCAGAAACGAGCAAATGCTCAGCAGCAGCAAGAAGAGGTCGATCGACAAAATCAAAGCCTCCAAAGTCGCTGGCAGGACTGGTATCAATCTCAAGATGCTTTGGCACAAGCTCGGGCGGATCTCAAAGGGCTGCAAAGTACCCTCAGCGCTAAGCAGGAGCAGTCTCAGTCGGTGTCTTTGCAGGTGCGGGCTGTTGAGGATTTGTACCAGCAACTTTCTCGGCTCGCATCTGCTGCGGGTGCTGGGGCTACGGAGCAGGTAGTAGATGTTTCTGCTCTAGAGAAGATGCCGGTTGAGGATTTGCAGGGGCTGGTGCAACATTTGCAACAGGATTTGGAAAAGGTGTTCCGGTTTGTTAACGATCAAGAGGAGGAGTTGACTCTCCAGCGGGAGACAATTGAGGAGCTGCAAGCGAAAATTCAAGCGGCTTCCGAGTACGATCGCATGAGTTTGGAAAATGAAATGGCTGATGAACTGGAAGGTTATCAGATGTTGAATGAAACTCTGGTGGGACAGCGCCTCCGTTTGCAGGAACGGGAAGATATTTTGAAGCAGCATCAGGCGGTGCTGTGGAGCCGCTTGGGTACTGCTAATGCTCCCAAACCAGAAGCAGGAAATATTGATTTGGGGCCGATCGTCTCACAGCTCAATACTCAACGCCAGCAGCAGGGCGAAGAATTGCAAAGGCTGGAAAACGAAATTCAGCAGGTGCGAGATTCAGCATCTCAAATTGAGGCAAATGTCAACCGCCTTCAGGGGGAGAGTGAGGCGAAACGCTACGAACTTAAGCAGTTAGAGCAGAATTTGTTTAACCAGAAAGGTGCAGTGGCGGAACTGTGGGGCCGGGTGAATGTTTATCAAGAAATGTTGCAGCCGGTGCAGGATAATTTGAAGGGGCTGCGCCAAAAGCTGGAAGCGGCGGGGGGGGAGCTCGATCGGTTGCAGGAGACTCTTTGAGCAGCAAGAGCGGGTAGTTTCTGATTTGCGACAAGCCATGATCGGGTTTCATCGAAAAATTGGGTAGAAACCCCGTCCTTTTAGGACGGCTTTATATTTTGTGTGGTATACTTAAATTGCCTAAAAGCGAAAACTCGCGCAGTAGGCAATGCACCTTGAAAACTCAAGTTAGGGGGTTCTGTACAGAAATGCTTGTACAGGTAAAAACTTTAAGCAACAAGTACAAAAAGCTTTGGCTGACACCGTACCGATGGACTATCGGGATCGGATTTTCTGAAAGGGGAATAAAAGTCTGTGGACTCTGTGTAAGACGGTACATGGTTTTTAACTGTGGTATGCAACGGTGGATGAAGCAGAAACTTAAATCGTGAGGTTTGGGAATCCACTCGCCTTTAGGCAGTGGAGGATGTCAAGACAGCTTAAAGTTTAATCTCTAAAATTATCGAAGGGTTTTCCACTCGGGCGATCGCTCCTCCTGGAAATGGATCGGTTTGCGATCGGTTGGGGGCTATGATTAAGCTGGTCAGTTTTTCTACGCTCTCAAAGCTGGGCGCTGAGGGCAATATTTGTTGCAGTAGCTGTCGCATTGCTCGCCGCTGCAACGCTAGGGGTGCTTCTCGCAAAATCGGACGATTTAACTTGACGGGAAGTTGAAAATTCATCTGCGGGCCCTCTCCAATTGGCAAGATTACTCGCTGTAGCAATTCGTTGGCTGCAAGTTCGAGATATTCTACGTCGGCGCGGAGGAGTTCGGCTGTTTTAGCTAGGGCTTGTTGGGCTTTTGGGTTGAAATGAGTTTCTAAATAAGGCACTAATTCCGATCGAATGCGGTTACGGGCATATTTGAAGTCCTGATTTGTAGAATCTTCCCAAATCTGTAGTTTTTGCTCTTGACAAAATTGACCTGTTTGCGATCGAGTTATGTCGAGTAAGGGACGAACTAAGTAAATTTTCGATTTTCGATTGGGGATTTTCGATTGGGGATTTTTATCCAGATTTTCTAATCTAAAATCTAAAATCGGCAACCCAGAATCGGCAAGGGGGCGCATCCAGGTGAGTGCAGAAAGTCCGTCGGCGCCACTCCCGCGAATCAGGTTGTAGAGGAGAGTTTCGGCGCGATCGCTGGCTGTGTGGCCTGTCACAATGTAGGGGGAGTTGTGGGCGATCGCAATTTCGGTTAAAGCTTGATATCGCCACTGTCTGGCGGCTGCTTCAGTTTTTGGGATGAAGAAGGCTGTTTGCAAATAATAGCTTATTCCCCAATTTTTAGCTAAATTTTCTACATGATTTGCTGACGCTTGCGAGTCAGAACGCCAGCGGTGATCGCAGTGAGCAATCGCTAGATTCCAGCCCCATTTTGGCTGCAAATCTAGCAGTATTTTAATTAAGCACAAAGAGTCTTGTCCACCGGATACTGCTACTAACAATCGCTGATTTGAGGGCAATATTTGTCGGTGTAACAGCGTCCGGTGCAGTTGAGCGTGGAGCTGCGTCCAATTGAAAGATTCAGCCATGAGAGCAGTTTTTGATTGATATCAATTCCGGTAACACTCCTTATGGTTGACTGTTAACTGTTTGGACATTTGAACAATACCGATGAAACGAGAAACATATAGCCTTTTTCAAAAAGATGAGGTTCCCGACGTGCATAGGGCATGGGGTATGGGGCATACCTCACTTTTTTGAGAGCTGCTATACGAGAAGGGAAATTATTAGTCATTAGTATGAGGGATGCAGTCATCCGATCCTCAACTCACAACTCTCAACTTAAAACTCAAAAATATTCCCCTTTTCCTTCTAAGTAGCAGATTAGCTCCACATTCCTAGACTGTGGGGGTGGCTATCTGGATATCTAGAAATAGGAAAGTTATTACTTATTTGTGGTGAATCACTGACACTTTGTTCATCATTTGTATCAACTTGCTGTGAGTTATCTTCGCCATAATTTTGGGTGGCATTTGATTCTTCCGAGGCGGCAGGAAGAGCTTTTAGTTCTTTGATTTCAGGTTCGGGGTAAAACTCCAGACGCATCCTAAGTTTACCTTTTGTCCAGGATTTGCCAGAACTTAAAACTTCGCAATCCATGCCATCTGAGAATAATTTATCTTCGAGCAATCTTGATTGTATGATAGTCGTAAATTCGCTAACTTTGAAGGTGCATTGATACATCAAAGCGCTGGTAGGAGCAGACAAAACGTCATCTTCTTTGAGAAATAGTTGGGAGTCGTCCATATCAATTGTCATTTTAATGAAGGAAGAAGGAAGAGGGA
>JAJAYT010000118.1 GCA_026786085.1 Microcoleus sp. CAN_BIN18
ATAGTCGTCATCAGCATTCCCAAACAGGGAATCGTCGCCGTCATTCCCTCTGAGGGTATCGTTGCCAGTACCGCCGGCAATCACATCAAAGCCCGCGTTGCCCCTAACCACGTCGTCGCCGGCATCTCCGAATACGGTGTCTAACCCGTCGTTGCCTTCGAGGACGTCGTTGCCCAAACCGCCACGAATCGAGTCGTCCCCATTGCCACCGGAAAGAAAATCGCGGCCTTGGTTGCCAATGAGTTCGTCATTTCCTTCGCCCCCAAACAGCGAATCTCCTCCGTCGCCTCCGAGCAGTTGGTCGTTGCCGGCGTCCCCCTCTAGGGTGTCATCGCCTTGACCACCTGAGAGCGTGTCATCGCCATCTAAGCCGCGAATTCGATCGCCCTGGGGAGTTCCTAAAATAAAGTCGTTGCTGTCTGTGCCGATCAGGTTTGCCATAGGGAATACACCGCTCCTCAATAAAAGAATTCTTTAAATTAGGTTAATAGCCTTGGTGGCAGGGCATTACTGCTTGCCTACGTTAGCATAGTTGAGTTTTTGGCAATAGTCGCGAAGCAGCGGGGGAGATGGGTGCGAGTGTCTTGATGGGCGATCGGCAAATAGGTTCGTAGTGCGGACTTCAGTCCGCTGAAATTGATGAGCGGACTAAAGTCCGCGCTACGAACCTAATTTTATTAAATAACGAATGGTTTCTATTTTTGTTCGCTAATCGGTAACACGATCGCAAATTCAGTGCCATCTCCCTGACAGGAATTCACCTCAATTGTGCCGCCATGTTTCTCGACTACAATCTGGCGGGCGATCGCCAATCCTAACCCAGTACCTTTTCCTACCGCCTTCGTGGTGAACAAATGGTCAAAAATCCGCTGTTTCACTGCTTCTGTCATCCCCGCACCGTTATCAGCAATTGTAATTTTGATATGCCGATCGCCCGACAGACCGCTCCGCACCGTGATACAATTGGGATTCGCTTCAATTTCCGCAAAACTACTGCCTTGACTCGACTCTTCCAGCGCATCGATCGCATTTGCCAGCAAATTCATAAAAACTTGATTAAGTTGACCAGGAAAACATTCGATTTTCGGTAGATTCCCGTAGTCTGTGACGACTTCAATTGCGGGACGATGTTCGTTAGCTTTCAGCCGGTGTTTCAAAATTAAAATGGTGCTGTCAATCCCTTCATGGATCTTAAAGGGAACTTTGTAGTCTTTATCGGCTCTGGAGAAGGTGCGGAGGCTGGTGCTAATGCCGCGAATGCGATCGCACCCCACTTTCATCGACGACAGCATCTTGGGCAAATCTTCCACCAGATAATCCAAATCAATATTATCAGCATTTTGCTCAATTTCAGTTCCTGGATCGGGGAACTTTTTCTGATATAATTGTAACTGGCTAATTATATCATTAAACCCAGCATTTGCTTCTGTTAAATTGCCGCTAATAAAGCCTACAGGATTGTTAATTTCGTGGGCGACTCCCGCGACTAGATTGCCCAAGGCGGACATTTTTTCGCTTTGCACGATGTGTAACTGTGCTTGTTGTAAGTCAAAGAGCGATCGTTCTAATTCTTGTGCGTAAGCTTGAGATTGTTGGTACAAGCGGGCATTTTCTAGAGAGATCGCCGCTTGGGCGCACAACAGTTGGATGACTTCAGTGCGATCGTCCGTAAATGCACCAATTGTCAAGTTATTTTCAAGATACAGCAACCCGATTAATTTACCCTGATGCAAAATCGGCGCGCACAGCACACTTTTGGGTTTTTGCTCCATCAAATACGGATCTGCCATAAAATCGTTTTGTGCTGCTGCATTATCCAAAACAATAGTTGTCAAAGTGCGCTTAACATAATTAACCACAGCAGCGGGAACCTCTTCGCTGGCTGACAGCGGTACCGATATTGAGATGACATTTTCCTTGAGGGAGGCTACAGTTTCGACTGCGAGATTCCCATCCTTCAGCAACAGCAGAACTGCTTTTGTAGCCCCGGCATTTTCTATCACCACAGACATCAGTGCCGCCAGCAATTTTTCTAATTCAATTTCACTCGACAGAGCTTGGGAAGCTTTGAGAATAGCCGCCAGATCGAGGGCTTCGGAAATACTGCTGGTAGATTGAGTGTCTTGAAATGTTTGATGTAAAACTGAGGATCTATTGATTGTTTGGAGGCGGGTTTCTCTGAGTGTAGAACGATTTTGTTTCGCCTGCAATATGGGAGCAAGAAGTTGGGGATAGCGTTTTTCTAAGTCATCAATTTTGGCTTTGGCACCCCAACGAGCATAACAGTAGTAGGCGTCTTGCATATAGGATTGCGCCACTTTTTCTTTGCCCCAGTTGAGGTAAAATTTGGCGGCTAGTTCATTTGCTAATGCTTCTTCTTGCAGGTATTTGTTATCTTTGGCGAGCAAAATAGCGCGATCGTAGTGTTCAATAGCTTCGAGTTTATTGCCTAAAACTCGATGTTGTTCGGCTCCCACTAAATAAAATTTTTGCAGTTGATTTGCTGGCGCACAATCGGCCCAGTGTTCGACCTTTTCCTGATGGGCAGTCACCCGTTGCAGAATGCCTTGTTGTTCTGCCTCAGAAACTTGAGAATAAATAGCCAGATGTGCTAGAGAATCATAGGTGTGGAAGACGGGAATCAGGGACATTCCTATCGCAGCACCTAAGTATTTTTCTAGGGTGCTGGCAGAGGCGATCGCTTCCTCAAATTGCCCAAAGAGATAACACAGCACCAGCTTACTAACATAGAAATAGCAACGAGCTGTTTGATTCCCCGATTCTAGAAAAATTGGCATATCTTCTTCTTCGTTAAAAGTCTCCCCAGTGAAGCGCCAAGCTTCCGTCGTATTTCCTAACAAATTCAAGATAGCTTGTTGAAAAATAGCACCCAGTTTGGACATGGTTTTTTGTCTGAGTTGGGCGAAGTGAGTACATATCACCGCACCCTCCCGACTTAAATCGCTCAACTCCTTGCCGGCAAACCAAGCGTGCATCAAATATAGGACGGCACAAATGCCACCCCATTCTAAATCCCCAGTTTCTAGTCCACTCTGATAGCCCTCTCGGAAAAATGGTAAGGTATTGCTAAGTGGTTCTTTCCAATGGGAGATGCAAGAGCTAACTTTTCCATAGATTCTGGCTTTAAGTTTTTTTGTATCAAGTTTTTCGAGTAACAAAAGTGCCAGTTGACCAAATTGATAGCCTGATTCAATATCTCCCACCATCCCGCATAGAATGAGTCCGTAACCGCAATAGCTATCGGGAGAAAATAAGCTGTTGCCATATTTCAGCGATCGCTTGACTTGTTCGAGCATAATCAATGGCAACAGTGTGGGTGCTACGACATAAGCAGAACCTGTAACACCTGCAAGAAGTCCCATAATTGTTAACTGATCGGCATCAGTCATCTGCGGCAAATCTATTAGATCTAGGGGTTGTCTGCCAGCTAAAATGGATAGAGTTTCTCCCAGTGCCTGTCCGATATCCTCTCCATTAGGTTGCGCTGGAAAAGTAACTCCCAACTGCTGCAAAATCTGCAAGGCAATTTGTAGAGCCTCTGACTGTTTAGCTTGTGCTTGAGCTGCTTGAATTTCAACTTGATAAACGTTAACCCGATCCAATAGAGTTTTGGCGTGTTCCAGGCTGATGGTTGATAACCCTGCCATCCGCTCAAAATTGCCGCTCAGATAAGCTGCTTCAGTGGCCGCGGTATAAAGTTCCAAAGTCAGTTCATACTGAGTTTGCCACCCGTTGTCAGTCAGCAAGTCAATGCCTGTAGTGAAATACTCCAATGCCGCTACGTAGGCTGTAGCGGCTCTGGCTTTGTATCCAGCTTTGAGATTAAGTTGGGCGAGTTCAATCTGCTTAACTGTACTGACAATCAGACTTTTGCCGATATTGAGTTGGTTGACAATTTCAAACAGGTTTTCATCCTGTTCGCCAACAGGTATATGACTGAGTAACAGTTGCCCAATTTTCAGGTGAGTTATCTGTTTTTGTTGATCTGGAATGAGAGAATAAGCAGCTTGTTGAACGCGATCGTGGAGGAATTTATAGCTGACAATTTCCGAAGTCAGCACCGCATCTTCTGTTGCCCGCCCGACATAGAACTTGTACACTTCATTGATCGGGCAAATCAAGCCTTCTTGCAATGCTCTCCACAAATTTGTTGCTATTTCTATTGGTGATTCCTCTGTCACAGTCGCCAATGTTTCTAAATCAAAAGAGTTGCCAATACACGAAGCTATTTTTAACTTATCTTGCGTGCATCCCGGCAACTTCTGCAATTGCAACGCCATAAACTCCACCACATCATCTGTCAGTGCCGCTTCCCGAACCCGCACGATATCGCACTCCCACCCCCCCGTCCCCCCCCCTTGGTACGGGGGGGTTGGGGGGGTAAAACGAATCAGCCCGTCTTGATGTAGTGCCTTGAGAAACTGCGTCGCAAAAAATGGATTTCCTCTGGTTTTTTGTGCCACCAAATCAGTCAATGGTCTTGCCAAATCTGGATCGCAGTTGAGCGTATCAGCAACCAAATTATTGAGACTTTCTGAACTCAACGGTTCCAGAGTAATAGTATTCACAGTTGCCCCAGCTTTGACCACTGCATCCAGTGTCAGCATCAACGGATGCGCTGACGAGACTTCATTATCTCGGTAAGCACCAATTACTAATAAATATCCCGTTTCTGATTCAGACATTAGCAGTTGCATTAACTGTAGCGATGCGGAATCTGCCCACTGCAAGTCATCCAAAAACATCACCAGGGGATGTTCGGGTTTTGTGAACACCTGAATAAAGTTTTGGAACAGCAAGTGAAACCGATTTTGTGCCGCATTCCCAGATAATTCGAGTGCGGGCAGTTGTTGACCAATGATTTTTTCTAATTCGGGAATTACTTCTATAATAACTTGCGCATTGTCGCCCAGTGCTTGCAATATTTGAGTTTGCCATTTTTCTAATTGTTCGTCACTTTCGCTGAGCAATTGTCCCATTAAATCTCGAAATGCTTGCACAAATGCTGAGAAAGGGATATTGCGGTTAAATTGGTCGTATTTACCTTTGATGAAATAGCCGCGCTGGCGCACAATTGGTTTATGGACTTCGTTAACTACAACGGTTTTACCAATCCCAGAAAAACCAGCTACTAGCATCATTTCGACCCCCCTCTGTCCCCCCTTGGCAAGGGGGGATGATAGGGGGGTCGCAACGCGCTCAAAGGCTGCGAGTAGGGTTTCTATTTCGGTTTCGCGACCGTAGAGTTTTTCTGGTATGCTGAAGCGATCGCACAAATCCCTCTGAGCTATTTCAAAACCTTCAATCTTACCACTTTCCTCTAGCTGACGCAGACATAATTCTAAATCAGATTTTAGTCCCAAAGCGCTCTGATAGCGGTCTTCAGCATTTTTCGCCATCAATTTGCTGACAATCTCCGAGAGTACCTGCGGGATTTCCGGTTTGATTTCATGCAGTGATGGCGGTTGCTTGGCAATATGAGAGTGTACCAATTCCATCGCATCGTTGGATTGAAACGGTAACTCTCCCGCCAGCAATTCGTAAAAAGTCACACCTAAAGAATAAAAATCAGTGCGATAGTCAATGCCGCGATTCATCCTGCCCGTTTGTTCGGGTGACAAGTAGCCGAGTGTGCCTTCCAACACGTTAGGATTCATCAGGGTTTGAGTTTCCCTTGGCAGCAAAGATGCAATACTAAAGTCAATGAGTTTGACTTGTTTTGTTTCGGGATTAATTAAAATATTGGCGGGTTTAATGTCTTTGTGAATTATCCGGTGACGGCAGAGTATATCTAATGTATTGCTGATGTCGATCGCCATTTGCAAAAATTCACTCAAATTCGGTAGAGTTTCCCCTTGTTCCGTCCATGCTTTCAGAGAGATTCCCCCGAAGTCTTCCATTACCAGCGCATAGCTGTTTTGGTGGGCTTCTAAGCTGTAGGTTTCGATGATTCCGGGTAAATTGAGGTTTTTGGCAATGGTATATTGATTGCGAAATTGCACGAGTTCGCTGAAGCTGGGATACTCGCTATGCAACACTTTGATGGCGACGGGCCGTTTGTCCGAGAGGCGAGTTCCGCGATAAACTAGGGTGCGATTTCCTGAGTAAATGCGATCGAGCGTTTGATAACCTGTCAATGTAAAATTTTGAGTGGTCATACTTTTATGATTATTCACCTCATCTCCGGGGTATTTGTAGCTTAACAGAAGCAAATTCAATTTCCAGCCCAGTGATTATTAAGTATAATTAATATGATATAGATCGCTCAACTGGTGTGATTTATATCACTGAATAAGGCAATTTTTAAACTCAATAAATTCTCTTTTCATTAAAAATTAAATAGCCAAATCCATATTGGAATCGTGAATAATAAAGTTTGATGAGCGGATTTTATAAAGATAGGACGATCGACTAAATATTGACTAAACTACTTATAGCCTTTCTCACATTCGTGAGATACGAATTTTGACATGAAAAGCTTGCTAGTGTAAGGGTTGTAGCATAACTCAGCATACCTCATCTTTCTGAGAAACGCTATACGTACATCCACTACTTTTACAAACCGCCACTAAATATTAATACTTATTCAGCCTAGCAGATAATTTTCCCGACAGGCCTTGACACCGACAAAAGCGTGTGTCATGATAGTGTTGAGGAATAAATCAACATAGGTGAAAACTATGGCACGGCACGCAAAACAATCATCTCAGGTCAAAAGTTCCAGCAGCCAAGCAGCCTCCAATAATCGCACCAAATTTACCCTCTACAATTTTGCCGGAAATGCCAAGGCATTCTATTTAGTCGATCGCCTAAATCTCGAAAGAACACCAGGCGATATCCCCGAAAAATCCGTCGCCCACAGCATCATCATCATCGATCGTTCCGGGTCAATGTATTATGACTTAAAACCGCTGAAAGAAACCCTGATCAAGCTTTTAACCTTAGACGAATACAACAATTACCAGCTAATTGTCAGCCTAATTTCCTACGCAGACAATGGAGACGTAATTTGTCACTTCCAGCGAATTCCCATTCAAGAAGTGATGAAGTTTGACTCTGAATACATCAAAGAAATTAAAAAAATCCACACCGCTGGCTGTACCTGCATCTCGCAGTCCATGCAGCTTGCTAAATCTCTAGTGAAAGCCGGAGAAGTGACAGCGATAAATTTGCACACAGACGGTTATGCAAATGATCCCAGTGCTAATTCCGAAGCTGCAAAACTAGCAAAAATTTGCGAAGAGCTTAAGGACATGGATGTGTTTGCCAACACGATATCCTATGCCAGTGCTGACTTCAAACTTCTCTCGAAAATCGCCAACACCTTATCGGGAAATTGCATCCGCGCTGGCGAAGTCAAAATGGTTTATGATGCTCTTTATGACAGCACTAAACTGTTAGGTGGTTCCGTGGCGCCGCCGCTGGAAGAACCGTTAATTAAGGAATACGATTATCAAGTTTTTGTTTCCAAAACGGGCAAGAAAATCACCGGTTCATCGAGTACGCTGAAAATTTGCGGGCTGAAAGCAGACGATGCAGGACTGTTTTACAAATATCAGCAAGTCACCAAAGATGAGTATGACAAATTAGAAGTTCCGGTTGCTCAAACTGATGAGTCGGTGTTTGCTTTTGCGAAAGCTAACCTGGCTGACGGTAATTTGAATACTGCGAAGTACGCGCTGGCGAGTACCTTCGACGCTACTTTGACCGAAAAACACGCTAAAGCTTTGACAAATGCTCAAATAGCGGGGTTTACGGAGGATTTGGAACAGGCTGTGTTTGCGCCTGATGTGTTGCAAAATCATGTAATTGGCGATCGGGTAAAAGTCAGCGATAAAATTTCCCTGCTAGAGTTAATCAAAATATTCGAGGAAAACAGCAACAGCATCATCATCAACTTAAAACACTTGCAAGAAAACTATCAGCGCAAAGGTTTGAAGCGAATTGAAGGGAAGCGAGACGAAAACGGCAACCTTGTCAAGCCTTTGCTGAAAACAGAATTCTTAGATGGCGGCGAATACGCGCGCATGGGTTCATTTGCGATCAATCAAAATACCGCTACCATCAATATGCTGATTACCAGAAAAGTAAAACTGGTAAAAGTTGAGGATGAAAGTGCGATCGCAGAAGTAGCAGGAATTCTGGTAACAGATATCAATACGTTCAACAACTATACCATTGTCAGCGACGGCGAAGTTAATATCAAGTCGCTCAGGATCAAAATCAGCAGCAAAGCAGTCTTTGATTTGCTCAAAAAATGCGGTGTAATTGAACAAGACGGCTTACCTGCCGGAGATTTCGACTTCCATTCAGAGTATGATCTTAACTTAGACAGTTTGCCTCTAGTGCCTTTTGACGGACGCTACGGCAGCCTTGACGGAGTGTTTGAGGAACTCGCAAACATTAAAATTCTCTCCAGCATTCTCTCGGCTCATTTGAAGGAAGCATCCGAGAGTTATACGGCTCAACAGTTGGAAGAGTTGAAACAGCACTATCTGTCGAAAAGCCTTTACGTCAACTTTCCGACGACGACGGAGTACACAGAGTTGAAAAGTGCGATCGTCAATGGTACAGTAGATTCACGAGTCAGCTACAAAATCGACATCGGCAGCAAAAACATCCTCAACTTCGGCAAATTGCACTCAGCCAACAAATTTCTCGATCGCCTTTACGAAGTTTACCACAAAAAAACGGGCGAAAAGCTAGCAAAACCCACCTTCGACATCACCTTAGATGAGCCAGTCGTCTTCGCCCACAAAACAGTTTCAGCCCGCACCAAAATCACCAAAGTTGACGACTTAATGAAACTGATCTTCGATGACTTTCTGGGCTTAGAAAGTAACGGAATTGTTAGCGCTACCTTAGCAAAAGTTGGTGCAGACAGTTTGCTGAGACTTTTGCAAGCAAAATGGCAAGAAGAAGATGTCAAGCGAGACGAGTTTGTAGCTGCTTTAGCTAGTGCAAACGAGCGACTGGAAGCTTACGCCGAAAAAGTGTACAGCGAGAAAGTTTCCCCGCTAGTTTTCTATATAGGTTCGACTGGACTTATCCCGGATGAAATGGAGGCAAAAGCCGCGACTGCTGAGGAAATTAATGCTAAATATGGCAACTTGCAATTTTCTAAAGATGAACAAGAGGGGATGTTTTTTGAAGTCGGCGACTGCATGATTAGCGTGTATGCTAAGAATGAGTATTTCACGGTAGAAAAGTAGGCATTAAGGTGGGTATTTGCCCACCTTGGTTAAATGTCGCTGATTGCGTAGTCGATAGTAATAAATCAGGTAAAAAAATATGGATACACCACCACTCCCACAACCAAAACTCGATCGCACACCGATCACTTTCGATCAATACGCAGCCTACACACCCGAAAAACTAGAACTATGGGATGGTTTCTATAACTATGGAGGGCAAAATCTCACAGGTTTTTATCTTGCAGTATTGGCAAATATGGGCTTACGGGAAGCTGTGCGCCATGTACCGCTTTCACTATGGCTAGAAGCAATTCAAGAGTTAGCTTTGCAAAATCCTCAACTCAACTTTGATACTGAAACTGGGGAAGCTATGCTTAACCGCTTGAATCGAGGATTGGAAGATTTGCAAGCAGTTGCGGAGTATTTGGAAGAACAAGGTTAATCGCGGGCACAAACAGCAAAAATGAAACGCTATTCGTTTATAGTGTAGGGGCGGTGCCCCCGTGCCCGCCCTCCACTTAAAACGGAATTTCCTCATCTTCATCTTCCACAGTCTTAGCCGTCATCCGCCAACTGGTAATATACTCAATTTGCACATCAATTTTGTTAATCGCTTCCCCTAACCGCTTTTGAATGTATTGAGTCAGTGTCACCATAAAATCCAACTCAACTCCCACAGATTGCACAAGTTTAGCCAAGCTAGCAAAATCTACCTTCAAAATTGAGGAACTGGATAACTTAAAATGAGGAGTATTTCTTTTATTTTGCACCAACATTGCTTTTTTAATTCGTTCTTTTAGATGCTCAACTTCTGAATCAAGCAACTTCCATTCAGGCAAAATTTCTTGATACCTTTTCCCCAGCAGTGTTAAATCCTCACTCTCCGGTGCCGGCACAATTTTCTTAGTAGTTGATTTTCGCGACTGCTGTACATTAGAATTCAGCCGCCAACTAGCAATATCCTCAATTTCCAAAGATGGATCAGTGATAATTTCCCCTAATTGTTTTTGAATTTCTTTCGTCAGCGTTACCGGAAAATTTAACTCAATTCCCTGAGTTTGCGTCAGTCTCGCCAGCGTCATAAAATCAACTTTCATCGTTATCGAACTGGCAAGCTGAAAATAAGAACTATCTTTGAGCTTTTGCGCCATCATCGCTGCTTTAAATCGTTCTTTCACTTCAGCAATTTCTGAATCTAGCGGCTTCCACTGAGATTCTATTTCCTGATATTTTTCCCCCAATGCTATCAAGTTTTCCGTTACAGGTTCGGGATAACATTGGGCAATAATTTCTAGCAGGCGCTGATGAACTTGAGCTAAATAAATCGCGTCCATCTTGGCATATTCTAGCTGCTTCTCCGTCAGGGGACGCTTTGCCCAATCGCCGCTTTGTTCTGTTTTATCTACATAAGCAATGCCGCAAAGTGTTTCGATTAAAGTTTTGAGCTGTCGGTTGGGTAATGGTAGAATGTAAGCTGGAATCTGTCTCGACATTTTTAATGTGCAAGTGACATTTTGAGCGTCGTCATTGCCCAGAAATCTGATATCATAGCTGGAATTGTGCAATACTTTTTCAATATTTGGATTTACCATAATTTGGCTGATGAAATCTTTTGCCAATTCAGGTTTATCTAATACATCTAGTAAAAACGTGGCATCTCCTGTCGCATCGGTGGAGTCTGCTAACACTTGAATTAGAGATAATCTGGGATTAGATTTATAGTCTGCTATTTCTGTGTCAACCCACAGGATTTTAGCTTGGGAAAATTTAGCGATGAGTGCTTTGATGTCGTTTGCTGCTGTTAAATAAGGCATTTTTACAGACTTTTGCTATTAACTTTACGCTTATATTATGCTATAGCAATTATCGTGTCAATTGTCAATGATTCCAGCGCTGGATATACGCAGACCTCAGAAACCCGGTTTCTTGCGTGATTTCTCGTTACTAAACACAAAACTCGTAGAAACCGGGTTTCTAGCTTCAAATTCAGCCGGTGCCCGGTGCACACCCTACAAACTACGAACTTCCTCTAAAAACCAGGTACCTACTTCTGTATTGTCCGTCTGGCGACTGCGGCGCAAACCTTCCTCTAACAAAGCAAATTTTAGCCCAGGCAAAACTTGAGATTCTGTCAGACGTTTGCTTCCCCGGTTAGCAATTATTTTAAAAGCAATAACTTGGGCTTTTTGTACGTCTACTACCCAATATTCAGACACTCCTAATTCTTCATAAATCATTCTTTTTGTACCCAAATCGTCAACGAGAGAACTGTCGGCAATTTCGATCGCCAAATCTGGGGCCACTGCGCTATCCAAATTCACGACAGAACTACCGCGCGGTGCGGTTTGCACCCGGTCTCCGATGTAGTAAGAAGCATCAGGTTGAGCGCCTCTGACACCCGTTTTGGCGTAGCTACAATTGACCAGCAGCCTCATTTTGATACCTTTGGCAATGCCAAATAAATTGATTAAGATGACGATAATTCCGTTGTCGTCAGCATGATCTGGCCCGACTGCTGCCATTTCAATCCTCAACTGTCCGTTATAGTAATAGCATTTTGCGCGATCGTACTCCGGCTGTTTAATGATTTCTATATATTCATCCCAAGTCGCCGTAACCCAGGTATCAGTTAGTAGTTTGGCTTGGAGTTGAGTCATCATTACCTCACCGAAAAAAATCTTGGACTTTGGAAGGAAGACTTCTGAGTAGGGGCGATCGCACTTTTAGCTTTATTCTTTAGTCCGCGGAGGCGGACATCGTTTGTATAGACGCGGTTTCAACCGCCGAGTCCAATTGCATTCAGCAGCAGTAAGGTGCACCGAAGCGCACCCTACAAACTATTAACTTAGGACTCTTCAGCGGCTTCCTCGGATGCCGCTTCTTCGGCCGATTCCTCACCCGCAGGTGGCACCAAAGCCACAGCTACGATCGAATCATCTTCATCCAAGCGCTGCACCCGCACGCCCGTTGCAGTGCGCGATTGCGTAGAAATGGCACTCACCGCCTGACGGATAATAATACCTCGGTTGGTAATAATCATCAATTCGTCATCTTCGTTGACAATTCGCAGCGCAGCTACCTGATCCTTGCCTTTTTTAGACTTGAATTTAGTAGCTGTCAATCCCTTGCCAGCGCGTCTTTGCAGGCGGAATTGAGAAACTGGAACCCGCTTACCGTAGCCGTTGGTAGTGATTACTAACACGGAAGGAACTTCGCTACTAACTGCGATAATTTCCTCGGCTGGCAGTTCTAATTCTTCCTCTTCCAATTCTGCATCTTCAGTTTCCAATTCAGCTATTTCGTCGGCTCCCTCAAATTCCGAATCTTCAGTTTCTAACAAAGCAATTTCGGCTCCCTCAAATTCCGAATCTTCAGTTTCTAACAAAGCAATTTCGGCTCCCTCAAATTCCGAATCTTCAGTTTCCAGAGCGGCAATTTCGGCAACAATGGAACTCGGCAAAATGTCCATGCTGATCAACTCATCGCCCGATCGCAATTTCATTGATTTCACACCCCGAGTCGCGCGGCCAACAGGGCGCAACTGTTCGTGATTGGTGCGGAAATGAATCGCCATACCTTGGCGCGTACCGATGATGATGCTGTCACCAACTTTGGCTCTCCGTACCCAGCGCAATTGGTCGCCTTCTTCTAAAGAAATCGCGATCAAGCCGTTAGTGCGGATGTTACCAAAAGCTGAAAGTGCGGTTTTCTTGATGTAGCCACCGCGAGTTAGCATCACCAAGTATTCTTCGCTGGTGAATTCTGTCACTGACACCATAGAAGTGATTTTTTCTTCTATAGGAATCGGCAGCAGTTGTACCACGGGAGTACCACGCGCCGTTCGAGAACAGATCGGGATTTGATAAGCTTTGACAGAGTAAACTACGCCCCTGTCGCTGAAGAACAAAACGCTGTCGTGATCGCAACAAGAAAGGAAATGTTCTACTCCATCATCTTCTTTCATTTTCGCGCCTGCTTTGCCGCGAGTAGCGCGACTTTGGGCCTCGAAAGTGCTGACCGGCATCCGCTTAATGTAGCCTTGCTCTGTGATCAGAATAATTGCTTGTTCGTTGGCAATTAAATCTCTTTCATCGATTTCGCCTTCAGCGTGTTCAATGATGCTGCGTCTAGGAGTGGCGATTTTGGTTTTGATTTCAACTGCTTCGACTTCAGCGATTTCTAAGATGCGTTCCCGGCGCGCTAAGATATCTTCCAAATCGGCGATTTTTGTTCGCAGCTCTTCGTGTTCTTGCTGAATCTTCTGCGCTTCTAATGCTGTCAAACGCCGGAGCTGCATTTGCAGAATTGCATCGGATTGCTGTTCGGAAAGACCGTAATTATCGATCAATTCCTGTTTCGCTGCTGCGGAGTCGGCAGCGGCACGAATTAGGTGAATAATTGCATCTAAGTTGTCTAGGGCAATTAATAAGCCTTGCAAAAGATGGTCGCGTTCTTCTGCTTTGCGGAGTTCAAATTGAGTCCGGCGAGTAATTGTCTCAATGCGGAAGTCGAGGAAGACATTGAGGAATTGGGAGAGCGTCAGTAGTTGGGGTTCCCCATTTACCAGCGCTAACATATTGGCTCCAAAGTTAGCTTGGAGGGGTGTTTGTTTGTAGAGGTTATTGAGGACGACGCGGGGATAAGCGTCGCGCTTGAGTTCGATCACGATGCGCATTCCGTCTCTATCGCTTTCGTCGCGAATGTCGGAAATTCCATCTAATCTTTTGTCGTTTACTAGCTCGGCAATTTTCTCAATTAACGCTGCCTTGTTTGTTTGGTAAGGCAATTCGGTGATAATAATTGCTTCTTTGTCGGGACGGCCGGGATGTTCGATGGTTTCAATGCCGGCGACTCCGCGCATTGTAATCGAGCCGCGCCCGGTGGTGTAAGCATCGCGAATGCCGCCTCTGCCGAGAATTTGCCCTCCGGTGGGGAAGTCTGGGCCGGGGATGTACTGCATCAATTCCAGGTCGGTAATTCCTGGATTGTGGATTAGGGCTAAGCAACCGTCAATTATTTCGCCCAAATTGTGCGGCGGAATGTTGGTGGCCATCCCTACGGCAATCCCGGAGGAACCGTTGAGCAAAATTTGAGGGATGCGGGCTGGGAGTACCAGGGGTTCTTGCTGGGAACCGTCGAAGTTGTCGCCGAAATCAACTGTTTCGGAGTCGATGTCGCGTAGCAAAGCGTCGTGAGTCAGCGAGGTGAGGCGACACTCGGTGTACCGCATGGCTGCGGCGGGGTCGTTGTCTACTGAGCCGAAGTTGCCGTGGCCGTTGATTAGGCGTTCCCGCATGGAGAAATCTTGAGCCATCCGCACCAGCGCATCGTAAACCGCTGTATCTCCGTGCGGGTGATATTTACCCAGCACCTCCCCGACGACGCGGGCGCATTTGCGGAATGGTCGATCGGGAGTCAAGCCCAATTCGTTCATGGCGTAGAGAATGCGTCGGTGAACGGGCTTGAGACCGTCCCTCGCATCTGGTAGCGCCCGACCGACAATTACGCTCATGGCGTATTCCAAGTACGATCGGGACATCTCACCACCCAGATCCGTCGGGATTATCCGCGACTCAGAGATACTCATAGGTTGAAAAACTCCGTTAAAACTTTAGATTTGACCGCTGTGACATTACTCCGCCCTAAAAGGGCAAAGCTTCTAAACCTCACGATTTAGATTTTCTGGTTGTTTCCTTACGGTTTTTCACCCACTATCTGGATATGTAGTTACCCACATATCCCCGACGCTCTGATTGCCCAGACAGTTTCCTTTCCCGACTATCCATCGGTACAAAT